>JBDTQC010000375.1:0-4173 GCA_039932405.1 Ideonella sp. | reverse complement strand
TCAAGGCAGGCTCTTTCGAACCACGATGCTGATTCGCATCGGCTCGACACCCGCGGTCGCACTGCGGCCGTCGCGCAGGTTGGTGAGAATGCGCACCGGATTCAGGCACATCGTCTGCGGGTGCTGGTTGAGCACCGCGTCGACTGCCACTGCCATCGGCGGATCGAACGCATTCCATCACGGCAGGGTGCCGCCCGTCACGCCATCCCCGAGTTTCGTCGCCCGGCGCTGGAAGCACCGCTCCGAGCTGCCTACAGTGAGCCCATCGAGCCATTGCACAGCGCCTGCCCCGGAGCCCATCATGATCAGCCGCAGCACCATCTTCGCCCTTGTCTTCGCCTGCATTGCGACGCTGTCGCTGGCCGTTGTTGCCAAGGTCCAGCGAGCCAATTCGGTCGAGTCCGGCACGCCCGTCGTGATGGTGGTCTACCAGATGCCCCGCGTCGTGGTGTCGGGCCGGATTGCCGCCGCAACGAATGGGGCCCAATCGGACAAGTGAAGGGCGCTGCCTCGGTCGGCTCGTCGTCGCCGGATGCAGTTCATGCCGACTTCGAGGCGCTTGGTCGCAAAGCGGTTTTCAGGCTTGCTCCCACTCCATAAAGTTCATCCCAAGCCGCCGCCAAGACGGCACCGAAACCAAAACCTGAGGGAGCCCATCATGATCGATCGCCTGTTTACCTTGACCCTGACCTTTGCCATCCTCGCGGGTGCGACGCTGGCGGTCGGCGATGAATTTTTCTCCACGCAGCCCAGCCAAGCCGCCCCGATCGTGGCCGAGTTGCCCCGGGTCGTGGTCACCGGTGAAGTTCAGCCGGCATCAACAGCGCTTGCCAGTGCCGAATCGAATCCCCAGTTCAGCGCCGATTCCGGCCAGAAGGGCAATGCCACCGCGCGGGTTCAGTGATCTTCTTCAGTGATCTTCAGCTGCGTGTCATCGAGGCTTTCAAGGCCTCGGTCAGCAAGGCCAGACTGTCCTGCAAATGTGCGCGAGCCTCGGCCGAGCGACGACCGTTGTGCAGCGCACGTTTCAGATCACGCTGCAGCGCAATCGCATCGACCCTGACCAGGCTCAGCGCGTCCGGTGGCAAGCTGGGTGAGCCCCTCGTCAACAGCACCTGGATGCGTTTCAGGTGCTCGCGCTGCAGATTGCGACGCAGGCGATCGATGTCATCGCCAGTTTTCAACTCGCTCCAGATCGCATCCTGCAAGGTGGTATAGACCTCGGGTAGCGAAATCAGGTTGCGCCGTTCGGCGGCGGGCAGGTACAGCGGCAGATCGAGCAGCCGTGTCGCAGTGCCGGCACCCATCAGGCGATCGAGCGCCTGCGATTGAACATTGAGCACCGCCGCGGGGATGCTGACCAGGCCGCCACGCTCCCATTCGTTGTAGTCGGGCGCCAGATTGGCCAGGAACTCGGGCTTGAAACTGAAGCTGTCGGCCTTGAACAAACCGTTCGCCAGAAACTGCAAGGCCTCGCGCTGCCTGGCCGGCTCGACCGGTGTGAACGCCCGGCGCTTGGTCGTGCCCGGAACATCCCGCACCGTATACATGCCGCCGACATATTTGCCCAGCAATTCGGCGGACCGGCCAAGCTGACGAAAGCCGCCCAGCAGCACGCGCCGTTGGCGCAACGCATCGTCATTGGCAGACAGCGGTCGATCCTGCACGCGTTGCCACAGTTCGCGCGACAGCACCAGCCGCTTGCGATAGAAATCGAGCGGATCGTCGCCCAGGTCGAAGCGATTTGCCAGCGGATCGATGCCGTCGTTGCCGGGAATGCCGCCCGCATCGGCGTCGTCGGCGAACGCGAGCAAGGGATCGGTCGCGCTGCGCGCCGCGATGCGTTTGAGCTCGCTCTCCTCGGCGGCCGGCGGGATCACCTTGTAGGCATATTCGATGGCCCAGTAGTCGTAGGGTCCGATCGTCGAGTTGTTGAGGGCGCCCTGGCGCTCACCCTTGACCGCCAGGTTGTAGGCGTTGTAGTCCATCACCGACCCGGAAATGCCGTTGGCTTCGGTAAATGCCTTGTCGCGCAGCTTGTCGCGAGAGACGACCGTCGAGCCCTTGAAATTGTGCTTGAGGCCCAGCGTATGGCCGACCTCGTGCATGATCGTGTCCTTGATCACGGCTTGCACGAAGGCCTCAGCCTCGGGGCTGTCGGGCACGATATCGCCGCGTGCCTCGAGCATGTCGAGCACAAAATTCATTTCGCCGGCAGCTTCCTGCACATAGGTGCAGGCTGCATACGGTTCGCGACCCCACAAGGCCGCCGTCTCACGCGCCACCGCGGCCGTCGGCCGGCCGGTTTCGAAACCGACATCCTCGACGATGAAACGGCGCGCGCCGCGGCCGAAGACATCGCTCATGCCGATGTCTGCATCGAAGATCTCCCCGGTGCGCGGATCGGTGTGGCTTGGCCCGATCGCAAAACCGACATCAGCGCCGACGAACCAGCGCACCGATGCGTGCCGGGCATCCATGTTGTCCCAGTCGGCATCGTCGGGCTGCTGTCTGGCAACGATCGCGTTGCGAAAGCCGATCTTCTCGAAGGCCTTGTTCCATTCGAGGATGCCGGCCTCGACCGACTTGCGGTATTGAGGGGGAATGTTCTTGTCGAGCCAATACACGATCGGCTGCACCGGCTCCGACATCGCGGCGGCCGGATCCTTCTTTTCGAGCCGCCAGCGCGCGACCAGGTGTTGCCGCGGGTTCGGCTTCAGATCGTTGCTGAGGTCGGTGACGACATCGAAGAAATGTCCGACGCGTGGATCGGTCAGCCGCTTCGCCATCGGCTGCGCCGCCGGCTTCGCGAAGTTGTAGACGAAACCGACGAACAGGCTGCGCGGATCAGGCGTCGTCTTGGGCGGCGGCGTCTCGGCGCCGGTCGGCTTCAGGGGCGCCGCTGGAATGCGAGAGGTGGAAAAGTGGAGCCGCGCATTCAGCGTCGTCAGGTCATCGGTGACGCGAATTCGCTCGAAGAACGAATTGCCGCGGTCGAGCGCCAGTGGCAGGCGAAACGCCCGCTCGAGCGCCGTCGAATAACCCGGCAGATCGGCGAGCAGGAACGCTGCATCGATCAGGATCGCCTCGTTATCCTTGCTCGGCGCGCTGGCCACCGGCGCCGACGCGAGCAGGCTGTTCGAGAACGCCTGGCCGATCGTCGCCTTCATCGCCCCGTTGCTCGAGCTGTAATCGGCATTCAGTGCAATCAACTGCACCTGGCTGACCCCGATCTTGCGAAACATGACGAGCCACGACGGGCCCATCTGGCTGCCGTACAGACCGCGCTCGCCGACCGACTCGGCCACATTGACCGACATCAGGATCGGTTGATCGAACTGCGCCGGGAGCAACTCGATCCAGGCCTTTTCATCCTTGCGCCAGACAGGCAGGTAGCCGGCCTGGCGTTTCGCGCCCTTGACCACCTCGGCGAAGGGCTTGGTGGGCGTCGGCTCAGCTTTCTTGTCGCCGCCCGGCGCCGACGCAGCAGATGCGGCGGGAGCTGCTGACGCCACCGCTGTCGGCGAACCCGTGCGGGCGCGCTGGTTCATCTCCTTCAGATTGGCACAGCCGCTCGCCATGAGCGCCAGCAACAACAGCACGGGGACCGGACGCAAACGGCTAGACGACATCATGGACAGGATTCCAACAGTTTGACGAACCGGCTGCTGATTGGCACGGGTCCGTAGTTCGGCGCATGTCGGGTCGAAAGCGCCGCCGGCATTCAAGCGCAAGGCAGGCAAATTCGCAAGCGGTGCTTTCCCGCCCGATCGCGTGGCCTTGGCCCCGTTCCCATCCTTTACTTGAGCGCCTTGAAACGCACGCGTTTCGGACGTGCACCTTCTTCGCCAAGGCGCCGCTTCTTGTCGGCTTCATATTCCTGATAGTTGCCGTCGAAGAAGACCCATTTCGAATCGCCCTCTGCGGCCAGAATGTGGGTCGCGATGCGGTCGAGAAACCAGCGATCGTGGCTGATCACCATGATGCTGCCAGCAAACTCGAGCAGCGCGTCCTCGAGCGCACGCAAGGTTTCCACATCGAGGTCGTTCGATGGTTCGTCGAGCATCAACACGTTGCCGCCCTGCGCCAGCGTCTTGGCCAGGTGCAGACGCCCGCGCTCACCGCCCGACAGGTTGCCCACCAGCTTCTGCTGGTCGTTGCCCTTGAAGTTGA
>JBDTQC010000374.1:0-4190 GCA_039932405.1 Ideonella sp. | reverse complement strand
CAAATCGGGTGTGCGAGCGAAGCCGCTGTGGCGGCTCAGCCTCGATTCACAGGGTAAATTCTTCGATCTTGCGCCCCGATGCCAAGGCTGCCTTCAGCCACTTCGGCTGCAGTCCACGTCCGCTCCAGGATTCACCTGTTGCAGCGTTTCGATATTTGGCAGCCACTTTTCCGCCGGATGCTCCACCACCGCGCGCCACACTTGATTTGCCGCTGATATCGGCAATGCTGAGGCCTTGCTCGGCCATCAGGGCCTTGACTTTCGCAATCGCATCGGCCCGCTCATGCCGACGCGTTGCTTCAATCTGACGCTCCAGGTCGGCTTTCTTGTCCAACAGTTCCTGCAATGAGGCCATCTGCGATCCTTCACGGTTTGTTTGTTCGGTTTGGCCGCGAAACAATCACGGCGCTCACATATTATACGAACAGTTTTGTCGTGATTGATCGGGTAATCTACTTGAAGCCGACCCGATCGAGCATCTGCTGAACTTTCGACTGATTTTTCCCCGCGAATTTGACCGGCACGGTTTCACTCTTGAATGGTCCCATCGCCTCGAGAGCGGGGTTCGCAACCTTGATGTTCGGCACCGCCGGCCATTCGTTGTTGCCGTCGGCAAAATAGATTTGTGCCTGATCGCTGGCCAGATACTCGAGAAATTGCACTGCATTGTCGCGATGCTTGGCATGCCGAGCGACGGCCGCGCCCGCAATATTGACGTGAGTGCCAAAAGCCTGCTGGTTCGGGAACACCATGCCCACTTTTTCGACCACTGCGCGATCATCGGGCTTGGTTGATCGCATCAGACGCGCCAAGTAATAGCTGTTGGTCAGCGCGATTTGGCATTCCCCGCTGGCAACGGCCTTGATCTGGTCGGTATCGCCGCCTTTGGGATCGCGTGCCATGTTGGCAACCACACCTTTGAGCCAGCTTTCGGTACCGGCCTCGCCGAGGTGTTCCATCAGCGACCCGAACAGCGACAGGTTGTAGGGGTGAGAACCCGAACGGGTGCAGACCTTGCCCTTGTTTTTCGGATCGGCCAGACTTTCGTAAGTGGCGACATCGGCCTTGTTGACCGACATCTTGTTGTAGACGATCACCCGTGCGCGTGTCGACAGGCCGAACCACGCGACCCCTTCGGGGGTTTCATCCCCGCGCAGTTTCGCCGGCACCCTCGATTCGAGCAGTGGCGATCTGATCGGCAGGAAGAGCCCGTCGGTTTCGGCTTGCCACAGACGCGCCGCATCGACCAGCAGAACGACATCGGCTGGGCTCGCCGTTCCTTCGCTTTTGAGCCGCGCCAGGATGCCGGCGTCATCGGAATCGACGCGGTTGATCTTGATGCCGGTTGCCTTGGTGAAATTGGAATACAGCGCTTCGTCGGTCTGGTAGTGACGCGCCGAATACAGATTGAGAACCTTCTCCTGCGCCTGAGCGCCGAACGGCAACGCAATGCCGATGGCAAGCGCGGCGACCGCCGAACAACGTACCCAGCGGGAAAATTCGAGGCGGGGAATCGAGCGCAGACCGGAGAACATGGGCATCCTTGCGGGGTGTCAGTCAAACCGCAAGTATATAGAAATGGGAATCATTCCCAATCAGAATATTCCCAGCAGCGCGTGCGGCTTTGGACAGCGAACCCAGCGGGGCGCCGGTCCGCCGATCGCCACGATGAACGTTTATGGTGCCGGCGGGACGTATCCGGCGGGCTGTTCAGCGCCTTCGCCGAAGAAAAAATTCTCCATCTGGCGTGCCAGATATTGACGCGCGCGCTGATCGGCGAGGTTCAGGCGGTTTTCGTTCACCAGCATGGTCTGGTGTTTCATCCACGCCTGCCATGCTTCCTTGCTGACTTCCTTGTAGATGCGTTTGCCAAGGTCGCCGGGATAGGGGGCGAAATCGAGGCCCTCGGCTTCTTTCTTGAGATAGACGCATTGAACGGTGCGGGCCATGGGGTGAACTCCAATTGAAAGGGGATTGGCAAGCCAGCGTAGCGCAGACGCTTCAGACTGGTCTGGCTACAGCTGGCTGGGATTGAGTTTCTTGACCAGCACGACACTGCGCCGGTCCCAGTTGTATTTTCGCTTGCGAGCTTCGGGCAGCCATTGCGCATCGACCGGCTCGAAGCCACGCTTCAGAAACCAGTGCATGGTGCGGGTCGTCAGCACGAAGACGCTGTCGAGGCCGGCGCCCCGTGCGCGCTGCTCGATGCGCTTGAGGATGCGCTCGCCGTCGCCCTGGCCTTGCACGCTCGGTGAAACGGTCAGTGCGGCCATTTCCGCGGTGCGCGACTCAGGGTAGGGGTAGAGCGCCGCGCAGCCGAAGATCACGCCGTCGTGTTCGATCACCGTATAGACGTCGATGTCGCGCTCGATCTCGGTGCGGTCGCGCTTGACCAGCGTGCCATCGCGCTCGAACGGTTCGATCAGTTGCAGGATGCCGCCGATGTCGTCCGGGCCGGCCTCCCGCAGGCTCTCGAGCTTTTCGTCGACGATCATCGTGCCTACACCGTCGTGGGTGAAGGATTCGATCAGCACCGAGCCGTCGACCGAGAACGGCACGATATGCACCCGCTCGACCCCGTGCTCGCAAGCCTTCACTGCATGCTGGAGGTAGAAGGCGGTGTCGGTCGGATGCACCGGATCGGGCAGCGAAGCCAGCAATTTCTTGGCGTCGTTGAGCGTCAGCTCCTGGTCGATCTCGCTGGCCGGATCGAGTGGATCGAGCGGAATGCCCGCGATTTCTGTCAGGTAGACCAGCTTGTCGGCCTGCAAGGCGATCGATGCGCTGGCCGCGACGTCTTCCATGCTCAGGTTGAAGGCTTCCCCAGTTGGTGAAAAGCCGAACGGCGACAACAGCACCAGCGCGCCGAAATCAACGGCACGCCGGATACCGGTCGAATCGACCTTGCGCACCAGCCCGGTATGCTGGAAATCGACGCCGTCGACGATGCCCACCGGCCGGGCGGTGATGAAGTTGCCCGAGACGACGCGAATCTGACTGCCGGCCATCGGTGTATTCGGCAGTCCTTGAGAAAACGCCGCCTCGATCTCGTAGCGCAGCTGTCCGGCAGCTTCCTGGGCACAGTCGAGCGCCAGCGCATCGGTGATGCGCATGCCATGGCTGAATTTCCACTCCCCGCCCTTGGCGACCAACTGCTCTTGCACCTGCGGTCGAAAGCCGTGCACCAGCACCACCTTGATCCCCATCGCGTGGATCAGCGCCAGGTCCTGCGCAAAGGCGGCCAATTTTCCGGCGGCGATCAATTCGCCAGCGATCGCGACGACGAATGTCTTGCCGCGATGGGCGTGGATATACGGCGCCACCGATCTGAACCACGGAACGAAGGTGTGCGGAAATACCAGGCTCATCGTGGCGACGCAGGTGGCTTTGGAATAATGCGTTGATTTTGCACGAAGGATTCATGACGTCAGACGCCGGCAGTCAGCGCGAGAGCCAGCCACGCGGGAGGCGGCGCAGCGTTCAGCCGGCGGATCGGGCAGCCTTGCCAGCAGCCGCTGGTCGGCCCAGGCCGCCGGCCAATCCGCTGCCGGAGATCCATTTTCCGGAAGCCTTGCCGGTTTCGGCGCGGCGCGACGAGATCGCGCGCGCGATCCAGGACCATCAGGTCGTCATCGTCTGCGGCGAGACCGGATCCGGCAAGACAACTCAGCTGCCGAAGATCGTGCTGAGCCTCGGGCGCGGCCGCGGTGCGGGTGGCGCCGGCTTGATCGGTCATACACAGCCGCGCCGAATTGCCGCATCGAGTGTTGCCAAGCGCATCTCGCAGGAGCTGAACTCACCGCTCGGTGAACATGTCGGCTTCAAGGTGCGCTTCCAGGACCGGTTGTCACCAGGCGCCAGCGTCAAGCTGATGACCGACGGCATCCTGCTTGCCGAAACGCAGACCGACCCGTTGCTGAAGGCCTACGACACGCTGATCATCGACGAGGCGCACGAACGCAGCCTGAACATCGATTTTCTGCTCGGCCACCTGCGCCAGATCCTGCCGCGCCGGCCTGATCTGAAAGTGATCGTCACATCGGCCACCATCGATGCCGATCGGTTCGCCAGACATTTCGCATCCAGCGTCGGGCCAGCGCCGGTGATCCAGGTTTCCGGACGCCTGTTTCCCGTCGAGCAGCGCTACCGCCCGTTCGAGGAAAGCCGCGACTATGGCCTGAACGACGCGA
>JBDTQC010000373.1:0-4200 GCA_039932405.1 Ideonella sp. | reverse complement strand
CGTGCGGCGTAATGTTGTGATACAGGCAGATTCGCGTACACCGCCATTGCTTCACCCGCGCCCAGGCATGTGCCGAGTACCCGGAGAAGTGGAAGATGACGACATCCCGGTCTTCGGGCTCCAACTCGTCGATGTCGATGCGCCTTGCCAGTACTTTTTCGTGGACCCACCTGGACGCGATCACCGAGTCGTATCCGAGCTTCAGCAGCAGGCGATCCAGCGCCAGTGCCTGATTCGATACGGCGTCCCCGTAGTCAAGCGCATCCATGACCTGGATGATCCGTCCCTTGAATGGACGGCGAAGTGGCGACGGACCTGAGGTCAAGGTGCCGTCCGAGCTCATGCTGCACACCGTCGAGAGAGGATCTCGGCCTCGCGACCGGCGCGAATGCGCTGGCCCAGTTCGGAGATCACCTCGTCGGCACCCACGCGTTCCAACCGGATGAAGCGAGACAGTAGTGACGGCGTCTGCCCGTTGACTGGCGCGATCAGTTCGTCTGAAGCCGCGCTGGCAGGACCTGGCCCGGGCACCGCGGCGATCGCCTGCACCGCCTGCAACAGCTGCTGATGTCGAGCGGCATCGGCCAGTTCCTGTCGCCGGTGGGCCGATTCAATCGCACGCACCGATCGGTCACGGGCGGAATGACCCTCGAGCCGGCCGAGGTGGCTCACCAGAGGACCGATCAGTGGAAGGCGGGACAGACGGTGGTTGCGCAATGCCGCGTCGAGCCCGGGCAACCGGACTCCTTTGGAGCGGCCTTCGCGCGACTTGCACAATGCGGCAACGACATCGAGCCGGGTGTAGCCGGCGCGCAACCAGCGTGTGTAATGGATCAGGCCATCGGGCTCGACCGCACGCAGCAAGAACGTGCGGTAAGCCACGGCAACGAACTCGGCATCGTCGAACACCAAAAGGCTGTTCAGGTCGGCGGCAGCGCCGGCCAGACGAACCGCATCCTGATCGTGGTCGAAGGGCGTCGGCATGTCAGGCGGTCATATCGGTGTAATACCTGAACGCCTCATCGACATCGGCAAAGGATCGCAGCTTGCCGTTTGTCAGCACCGTGGCATGCTGGCAGTGATCCCGGATGAAGGCGGGGTCGTGTGAAACGATGATCATCGCCCGGTCGCTGCGCTTCTCGAACAGTTCGACCCGGCATTTTTCATGGAAGCGTGCATCGCCGACGGCGACGATCTCGTCGATCAGGAAGCAGTCGAATTCGACCACCATCGAAATCGCGAAGGCCAGCCGCGCCCGCATGCCGGCCGAATAGGTCTTGACCGGTTCACGCAGATAGCGGCCGAGTTCCGAGAAGTCTTCGACGAACGGCACCTTGTCGTCGGCAGTGGTGCCGTAGACCCTGCAGATGAAGCGCAGGTTGTCCAGTCCGGTCAGGGTACCCTGGAACGCGCCCCCGAAAGCGAGCGGCCACGACACGCTCATGCCACGGCGTATGCGCCCGCTGGTGGGTTGCTCGGCACCGCTGATCAGACGGATCATCGTCGACTTGCCGGCGCCGTTGCGGCCCAGAATGCCGACCTTTTCGCCGGGCTGCACCACCAGGTTGACATGATCGAGAACCGTCACCGGCCCTTGTCGGGTCGGATATTGCTTGACGATGTCAGTCAGCACGATCACTCCGGCATGACCTTGCGGCTGATCTCACGTTCCTGACTCAGCGCGAGCAGGGTCAGGCACAGGCAGAAGACGCTGAAATAGGTCAGGTCGTAATGCGCATGAACCCGTGAGCCGAAAAATCCTTCGCGCAGTACCTCGACACCGTGCACCATCGGCAACAAAAGGATGATCTTCTGCGCGCTCGTCGGCAGCCACTCGACCATGAAAGCGGCACCAGACAACGGGAACAACAGGTAGGCCATCGGATGCCACAACTTCTCGACGATTTCGGTGCGCTCGCTCAGCGCACCGACCAGAACAGCCAGCGACGAGCCAAACCAGATCAGCATCATCCAGCCGAGCAGCACTTTCAGCACGTCCTCGGGAAGTTCCATCCAGCCGATGCTCCAGAAGAACATAGACAGCACGACGAACGAGATCGTGGTGCCGCCGATCTCGAGCAACAGGCGCGAGACGAAGATATCGATCACCTTGACGTTGCGGTGGTACATCAACGACAGATTGGGGCCGATGCTGCCTGCGCAGCGGCCGGGCATATTGCGCCACAACAGCACCGATGAGTAGCCGGTGATTGCAAAGGCGACGATCGGCAGATCGGAGCCATGGGTGGCCTTCATCGCCGACCAAAGCGCGGTCACCCCGAGCGTGAACATCATCGGCTCGACGAACAACCACAGAAAACCGATGTTGTGACGCCCATACCGGGTCAATACCTCGCGCATGAAAAGGGCGCCGATCACCCGCGCCTGGATCGCCAGGGATTCACCGAGCGAGCCTGCGGGTAAATCATCGCGAGTCAAGCCTGGTGCTCCTTCACGCCAGACAACAGCATGCTGGCGATGCCCCAGCCGATCAGGCCGAGCAGCAGGGTGGCCAGCACGTTGCGCAGGCGCCGCGGCTCGAGGGCGTAGTCAGGCAGATTGGGCTGTACCACCCGTTCGAGGTAGAGCTGCTGGCGGCGCGCCTCGTTGCGCGCGTTCTCGAGCGAGGTCAGCGCCGATGCGACCTGCCGTTCGGCAAAGGTCCGTTCCAGTTGCAGCCGCTCGTAATCGGCCGCCTTGTTCGAGAACGTGTTGGCGCCTCCGCCGGCCACTTTCGCCATTTCGGCGGCCATGTTCGCCTCGAGACCGGCAACGCGCTTTTGCAGCGCGCCAATCTGCGGATTCTGCGGACTCAGGCTGCTGATCTGCGCCAGTTGCAACTTGGTTGCGATGAGGTCGTCCTGCAGTTTGCTGACCTGCTGCAATTGCAGCGCACTTTGCCGTTCCGGGTCGAACACCGCCCGCTGATTCCGATAGGTAGCGACCGCCAGCGCGGCCCCCTTGGCCTTGGTCTCGGCTTCGGCAACTTCTGCTGCCGCGTACTGGATCATGTCCTTGCGGCCGCGGTCATTGATCTTGTTGACCAGTCGCTCGCTGAGCGCCAACAGGCTGGCGTTGATTGCCAGCGACGTATCGGGCTGGAAAGAGCGCACACGCAGTGTCGTGATCGACGATGCGGCGTCGAATTCGACCGAGACGTGATCTGCGTAATATTTGAAGAACGATTCGAAGTTATCACTTGCCAGCGGGCCAGGGAAGCGGTTGAACAGATCGATCTCGGGTTTCGTGAACACTGCCTTCAACCGGTGCTGCCGGTCAAGCTCGAGCAATGCGTCACGCGACTGAATGTAGTCGTGCACCGTGAAGGCATCGTCCTGTGCTCGCGTGAAGCTGCTGCCTTGCAGCAAGGCTCCAATCACACTCGGCTGCTGCATGCGCTGCGGCGTGCGCACGACAAAGCGGGATTCGGAGATGTAGACGTCCGACGCAATCAGCCCGAAATAAATGGCGCTGAGCGTGAACGGAATCAGCACGAAGGCCACGAACAGCTTGTTGCGCAGCAGACGCAGCGGACCTCGCGACTTGTTGCTGACCCAGGTGACGAGTTCCAGATCGGGCTCGGTCCAGGGGCGCGGCCTGGCGCGAACCGGAACACCCGAAAACTTGCCCGCCTCGGCAATCGGCCCGGCCGCACCTTTCGGCGAATCGCCGAGTTGAGGTTCGCTGTCCGCTGGAACGGCCAGATCGGATGCCTCGCCCTCGGGCGGCGTCGGCGACTCGCCGATTGAACGATTCTCGGGATTGGACATGAACAATTCAGGGAGGATTGAACGACCGCAGACGTTCTACGTCTTCAGCCGATTTCAAAGCGATCCGCCAAAGCCTGTGCGGGCAGAAATCGCGCCTGCACACATGGCCGATGCGGCACGCAGTGTAACTTCGCCGCGCTTCAACGGCCTTTCACGGGCTTTCGCTGCCTGCAGGCACTCCGACAGCAATCCTGACAGACAACTTGTGGGTGGTCCTTCGCTTAACATCGGCGCGCCCACGAGCAGTTGCGTCGAATGCGATTCAAGCCGCACGACCGCCATATTCCATTACCCCGTTTCTCATGCCCCATTGATGTCCCGCGCTCTGATCACCGGTATCGAAGGTTTTACCGGTCGCTACATGGCCGAGTCCCTTAGACAAGCTGGTCACGAAGTCTTTGGCCTGAGCCAGCGAGGCAGCCCGTGGGAT
>JBDTQC010000372.1:0-4203 GCA_039932405.1 Ideonella sp. | reverse complement strand
GGTATGGCCGCAGGATCTAGCGCATTGACGCTTCGATCTGAGCAGCGTTCAAGGCGATCAAATCGCTCAGCAAGCGTTGGCCTTGACCAACGGCGGCGGGTCGTCCGGCCGGGTTCAGCCCTTATCATCGATTCATCATGTTCGATCGACACCGCACCGCCCGCCATCGCCATCGCCATCCCGCCGTCCGAGTGCTGCGCGTGCTCGGCGCATCGGCGACCCTCGCCATCGCCTGCCAGGCTGCCAGGGCACAGGATGCGGCCACGACGGGTGGCATCGTCATTCGGCCGGCGCAGGCCCGGATCACCGCCGAGCGGCTGAAACTGCCGGGTGACGAAAACCTGGGCCTGGTCGGCAACAGCTACCTGGTCGATGTCGGCAGCGGTTTTTCGTTCGGTCCGGAAGTACTTGGCGCGGTCAGTGGCAAACGCGGCGGACTGTTCTCGCTCGGCGGCGAGTTGGGCTATCGGCAGGATCTGGCAGGGCCGTTGCGCGCCGAAGCCGGCCTTTATGTTGGTGGCGGTGGTGGCGGCGGCATCGCGGTCAAGAACGGTCTGGTACTGCGGCCGCACGTCGATCTGTTGTACGACTTCGGCGCCTACAACATCGGGTTGAGCTGGTCGCGGGTGCGTTTCGTCGGCACGCCGATCGACAGCTCGCAGCTTGGACTGGTGCTCAGCGCCAATACCAACTTCGGTTATATCCCACGGGATCGGATGAACATTCCGGTGGCGTCGATCGGCCGCCCTGGTGCCGGCTTCGATCGGATCCAGGCCGTCTTCGGCGTGTACCAGCCGCGTGGCAACAATACACGCGCCAGCGGCGGCAAGCTGCCTGAATCGCTCGGCTATGTCGGGGTGCGTGCCGAGCGGGCGTTCAACGGCATCTCGTACTGGGGCCTGGAAGCCAACGCCGGAACCAAGGGCGGGGTCACCGGTTATGCCGAATACCTGGCGACGGTCGGCGTGGAAACCGGGATCGGCGATCAACTCTTCACCGTCGGCTCACGACTGGCGATCGGCATGGGCGGCGGTGGCGATGTGTCCACCGGTGGTGGTCTGCTTGGCAAGGCATCCGTCTACACGGCAGTGCGGCTGAGCCGCGATCTGGCGGCGACCATCGAACTGGGTGTCGCCAAGGCACCGCAGGGTAATTTCAAGGCGGTTCAGGGCGCGGCCAGCCTGATGTGGATTTTTGACGATGCCGGCAATGTGTTTTCGCCGTCTCGCACCACCCGGACCGAATTTTCGGCCGGTGTCGAGCAGTTCGACGCCGCGCGCCGGGACGGCAGCACCCGCCGTTTGCGCGCGATCGTGCTGAAAGGCAGTCGCTTCATCGACAGCAACCTGTACGTTACCGGCCAGGCGCACAGTGCGTATGACGGTGATGCGGGCGGTTATGCGGCCGGGTTGTTCGGCTTCGGCTGGCAGACGCCACTAGGCGGCCCGAATGGACCGACGTGGTATGTCGGTCTCGAGGCCCTGAGCGGCGCCGGTGGTGGCGGCGGTGTCGACGTTCGGGGCGGCGCGCTGGTGCAGGGCAATGCCTACGTCGGCTTCGATCTTGGGCCATCCACATCTGTGCGCATCAACGCCGGCAAGATCCGCTCGCAACGTGGACATGTCGACTCGACGGTGCTCGATGTCGCGCTGGTGTTCAGCTTCGGGCTGGCCGGGCAGGGCGCGCGCTGATCGACACACCATCAGCGGCTGCGCCGCGCGCTGCGACGGTCGCCATCGTCGGAGGAGGTCCGGCTGGTCTGATGGCCGCGGAAGTCCTCAGCGAGGCTGGTTTCGAAGTCGATCTCTACGACGCCATGCCGAGTGTCGGCCGCAAATTTCTGCTCGCCGGCATCGGTGGACTGAACCTCACGCACAGCGAACCCTTGACGGACTTTCTGTCCCGTTACGGCGAACGCGATACGGCCGTGGCAGGCTGGCTGGACGCCTTCTCTCCGCAGGATCTCCGGGGATGGGCTTCAGGTTTGGGAATCGAAACCTTCGTTGGCAGTTCGGGTCGGGTCTTTCCGGCCGACATGAAGGCAGCGCCATTGCTGCGCGCCTGGCTGCACCGTTTGCGCAGTCGAGGCGTGCGATTTCACATGCGCTGGCGCCTGCTTGGGTTGTGCGCCGCTGGAGCCAACATTGCTCCGGGTCTTTGCTTCGCGACGCCAGTTGGCCCGCAGCGCGTTTCGGCGGACGCTGTGGTTTTGGCGCTGGGCGGCGCGAGCTGGCCCAAGCTGGGCTCGGACGGCGCCTGGACGGCGCTGTTGGAGCATGAGGGTGTCGACATCGCACCGCTGCAAGCCGCCAACTGCGGTTTCGATGTCGGGCGCCAAGGCGCCGACGGTGCGCTTCTACCCGGCTGGACCGACCTGTTTCGTCGTCGCGCCGCGGGCCAGGCGATGAAGACCGTCGCGATCAGTTGCACGACGCCGACTGGGGAGTTGCTGCGCCGGCGCGGCGAATTCGTCTTTACCGACAGTGGCATCGAAGGCAGCCTGGTGTATTCGCTGTCGGCCACGCTGCGTGAAGGCATTGTCAGCACCGGCGGTGCCACCGTGCACCTTGACCTGCTGCCGGACCGCAGCGCCGAGTGGGTTCTCAACGAAGTGGCAAGCCCGCGGGGATCGCGCTCACTGTCCAGCCACCTGAAGAGCAGGCTGAACATCGACAGCCTGAAAACCTTGCTGCTTCACGAACTGCTGCCACCGGCGAGCTTCAGCGAGCCTGCGTCCCTTGCCGCCGCGCTCAAGGCCCTGCCATTGAAGCTGACATCGCCTCGGCCGCTTGCCGAAGCCATCAGCACCGCGGGTGGTGTGCGGCTCGAAGGCTTGGACGACAGGCTGATGCTGCGCAAGCTGCCGGGCTTGTTCTGCGCTGGCGAAATGCTCGATTGGGAAGCACCGACTGGCGGCTATTTGATGACCGCCTGTCTGGCCAGTGGCCGCTGCTCTGGCCAGGGCGTGGTCGACTGGCTGTTGCGTCTCGGTTGTTCCCCCGCCAGCCCCGCTCGACCGGTGGCCATGCACGGCGATCCGCGATCGATTGCTGCTGTCAAACCTTCAAATCATCCATTCCCAACCAACCAGGAATTGCCATGACTGCCGTCAAAACACGCCTGTGGAGCCTTGCCATCCTTGTCACGGCGAGTTTTTCGTTGGCTCACGCGGCGCCAGCCGAAGCGCAGTTGGCGGCCAATGAACGTCTGCAGGGCACGATGGAGATCGACGTAGGCAACGGGCCGGTGACGATGCGCTCGGTCGCCACCTTGATCGATGCCGACCTGGGCGCGAAGACTGCTGCGCGGTTGAAGTCGGCGGAAGGACAGAAAAGTCTGGCCGATGCGAAGAACCGCATGCAGTCGTCCGGCAGTTCGGCCGCCGGCAAGGTGACGGCAGCCGATATCCAGGCATTGGCAGACAGCAGCGCCGGCAAGACGGTGTACAGCTCGGAGGCGATTCATCTGAAGATCATCAACGCCTATGGCATCACACTCGACGCCAAGGCGCCCGATGGGAGCCGTGCGCAGCTCTCGATGCGTCTGGGCGACAAGAACCTCTCAGTGCAGGACGCCAAGTTCAGCTACATACCCGACGCCAAGCGTCTGACCCAAGAGTTCGTTTCACCTAAGAAGGGTGATCCGGTTCAGGTCAAGATCGACAAGATCGAACGCGTGGGCGACAAGGGCTTCGCGATCTCGGGCAGCTTCACGGCCACCAACCTGGGGCCGGGCGTCTTGGCGAAGGATCTGACAGGGAAGTCGATTGCCAAAGCCAGCGGCCGATTCGATTTCCAGGAAGTTGCGTTGCGAAAAAACTGACGGACTCCACTGTCAGCCGATTCGCCGTCGATATGGGGTGTCTACGGTTTTGCTGCGCGAGTGGATTGTTTTGTCAAACCGTCGAACCTTTCTGAACGTTTCGACTCGGAACCCGCTGGCCTTGTCGATGAATGGGTAAGACGTGATGAGCGAGTTGAGTCCACATGGCTTGGCCATGTTGCTGTTTACGGCGGCAATTTTCACGATCTTCATCGTCGACCGCTTGCCGATCGCGACGGTCTGCCTCGGCATCATGGCGATATTGCCGGTCGGCTTTGCGTTGTTTCCCCTGCATGGGGCGGGCGACACGGCGGCGGTCGATCCCTTGCGCTTCTATGCCGGGTTCGGGCATCCGGCGCTGGTGGCCATCTGCGCGCTGAT
>JBDTQC010000371.1:0-4214 GCA_039932405.1 Ideonella sp. | reverse complement strand
GCGCAGATTCCGCTCGAGCAAGCTGAACAGTCGCTCCCAGTGCCGCTCGGCGGCGGCGCGGTTGTAGACGCCTGCTCGTTGCGGGAAAACGAAGCCGTGTTCAGCGCCCGGGTACCACTCGAGGCGATACGGAGTTCGGGCTGAATCGAGTGCGCCTTGCAACGTGAGCATGTCAGGCTGGGACGCCCATTTGTCGAATTCGGCGCAGGCGAAATAACTCTCGCACTTGATTTTCGCTGCGATCTTGTGGGGCGAGTCGGGCTGGTCGGTCACCATGCGGGCGCCGTGGATTGCCGCTATGCAACGCAGACGGTCCGGATAGGCGGCTGCGGCCCACATCACGAACGGGCCACTCATGCAATAGCCGACCGCACCGATCCGGCTCGCATCGGCTTGTGCTTCGCCGTCGACGTAGGCCAGCATCGCCAGCGTGTCGCATTCGGTGGTGGTGGCGTCCAGCGAGTCCATCAGCGCGAACATCTCGGCCAGCGCCGGCTCGGTGCGTTCCTTCAACGCAAAGGCGCGCTCTCTGCGGTAGTACAGATTGGGCAGCACCACGTAATAGCCGACGGCGGCGATGCGTCGTGCCATGTCGTGCAGCTCTTCGCGCTTGCCGGGAGCGTCCATGTAGAACAGCACGACCGGGAACGGTCCGTCCTCTTCCGGGTGAACCACGAAGCTGTTCATCGCTCCATCGGCGGTCGGGATATCGACGTGTTGTTCGATCATCGGTGAATGTCCTGGTTGATTGTTGTCGAGTGGTCACCTGAACGGTGCCGGCTTGCGGCCATCGGGCCTGCCAGTATCGCCGCCGCAGCGCAGACGACCCGGTTGAAGACAGGCATTTTCGGCGCTGTTAGGATGAATCGGACTCAACAGCCTGGAAACCCCCATGAAGATCGATTTCGTTTCCGATGTCGCCTGCCCCTGGTGCGCAGTGGGTCTGAATTCACTCGAAATTGCATTGGGCCGGCTGGGCGATTCGGTCGATGTCGACCTGCACTTTCAGCCCTTCGAATTGAATCCGACGTTGGCTGCCGAAGGGCGCGAGACCGTCGCCTATCTGGCCGAAAAATATGGCTCGACGCCCGAACGCATTGCGCAGAATCGCGAGGCGATTCGCCAGCGCGGGGCAGAAGTCGGTTTCAGCTTCGGCGATCGGCCGTGGGTCTGGAATACCTTCAATGCACACCGCATGTTGCATTGGGCGGGCCTGCAGGGCAAGCAACGTGAACTGAAGCATGCCTTGCTAACCGCCTATCACACGAACGCCGAGAATACGGGCGCCACGGATGTATTGGTGCGGCTGGCCGGCGAGGTTGGCCTGGATGTCGATCGGGCACGGCAGATTCTCGAATCGGATGAATATGCCGCCGACGTGCGGAAACTCGAGCGCCACTACCAGCAACTCGGCATCAGCGCGGTGCCGTCGATGATCATCAACGACCGCGTGCTGATCCAGGGCGGGCAACCACCCGAGGCTATCGAACAGGCATTGCGTCAGGTGGCTGCGGAGGGTTGAACTGCCCGTCTATGAAGTCGCGCGCCCCGAATAGCGCTCAAGGACGCAAGCGACCCTCGACCGAATCGTCGAGCGTCTTGCCGATCGCCGCTCCGACCAGCATCTTGATGCCGGCGACTGCCCGGCCGTGTTTGGTATCCCAGTAGTAGCCGCTTTCCGGCGCAACCGCGATGGCGGTGATGCGCGGGTCGTCGCGGCCTTCGGTGAACCAGGTCTTCAGTATCGGCTTCCACAACGCGTCGATGCGGGCCGGGTCGGTGGTTACTGATGCCGTGCCGGTCAACATCAGAAAGCCGTCGTGCTCGGATCCTTGAAAGTAGAGGCGCACGGCTGGGTTGCGTGCCACTTCGATGTTCTTGTGGCTGTCGCTCGCACTGAGGAACCACAGCGTGCCGCTGTCATCGATTTCCTGGACGCTCATCGGACGGGTCGCGCCAGAGTCTCCTTCGCTGACGGCGGTACAGAAAAAGCAGCTCTGCGTCTTCTCCAGCACATGCCGAATTCGCTCGAGCGCGGCATCGCCGCTCAGGTCTTCGCGGTTGTCTTCGGGCTGTTCACGGTTGATCGAGTCCATGGGATTCCTTGCAGGATCTGAATGATTGGCAGATGGGAAAAGACGC
The DNA here is from genome assembly GCA_039932405.1 of Ideonella sp. GTDB lineage: Bacteria > Pseudomonadota > Gammaproteobacteria > Burkholderiales > Burkholderiaceae_C > Ideonella_A. The sequence goes on along the minus strand of JBDTQC010000371.1, from coordinate 2,072 downwards.
AGGCGCATGCGCTATGCGGCCGTGCTTGTCAGGCGCCTGCCCGGTGCTGGTGTTGGCCATGGCCGACGATACGGGAGGCGCCGATCCGCGCCCGCCAGCCGATGGCGGTTGCGCGGGTAGGCGGCTTCCGACGCGCTTGACCCGATCAGTGGTCGACCAGATTCATCACGCCGATCCGGCGCGCTGGCGAGCCAGAAAGAACTTCAACATTTCAGCCGATGCATCCGGTCCGGTGGCGTCGGTGTACGACCCGCCGGAATCGCCGCCTGCCCAGGCATGACCGGCTCCGCGCAAGACCCATTGCTCCACCTGAGCCAGACCGGAGCCATCCACGAGTTGTGTCCGCTCGAAGCCGCGTCCGCCGGGGGCTGTGCCTTGATGGCTGATGCGCCGCAACGGCTCGTGACCCGCCTGCGCCTGGTAGGCGCGTTGCGCCTGTTCGACGATTGCATTGCCGTTTTCCTGTTGCACGGTATGGTCTCGATCGCCATGAAACACGATGGTCGGCATCGGCTGACTGGTCTGCTTGAGCTGGCTGCCGGGCATCGCTGGTAGTCCCTTCGAGCGCGCGATGCCGCTTCGTCCGGCTTTCATGGCCGCCAGTGCCGATGGCATGTCGTGCGCGCTGCCATACGGCAGGCCCGAATGGGCGCCCACGCCGGCAAACATCTCGGGATACGTCTCGCCGAGGATGACGGACATCGCGGCCCCCGCGGACAATCCGGCCACAAACACGCGCCGGGGATCTGCGCGCTGGCTGGTGATCACTTCGCGAACGATGCCGGCAATCAACGACGGCTCGCCTGAATCGCGCAATTGGTCCTGCGTGTTGAACCAGTTCCAGCATTTCGATGGATTGGCTTGAGTCGCCTGCTCGGGGTAGACGACCAGCACGTCGTGCAAGTCTGCCAACTGGTTCATCCGGGTGCCGCGGGCGAAGTCGTCGACCGTTTGCGTGCAGCCATGCAGCATCACCACCACCGGCCGTGGCGCTGCGCTGCTGCCCGCCGGCGTGTACAGCTTGTACGAGCGCGCGCCAGCTGCGCCGCTGAAACGATGGCTCGTGAAACGGCCGGCCGGCTCCGATCGGGCCGCTGGCCGGTCGACCGGACGGTCGACCGGCGCGGCGTGGGTGGCGTCACCGGCGTCGATGACGCGTGCCTCGATGTCGATGATCGGGCGCGGCGACGCGGTTGTGGGTGCGGTCGGGTCGACCATCCCGACCGACCCGAGCGCCTGCCTTATCGTTTCGGTCACGCTGTGCATCGGACCAGTGCTGGTGTCGAGCCCGGCTGATGCCAAGGCACGCGCAATCGTGTCGTTGATGGCTTGTGCATCGATGCTTCGGTTGCCGATCTGGAAGGGGCTTTTCATGATTGGAGTTTTCTCTGGAAAGGTTAATGGGTACGGTCGGCCAAGGCGCGCCGCACGGCCAGGCTGGCCTGAAATGCGCCGAGCACGGTCACCGATTCGATGGCGGCGCGCGCCAGCTCGGGCGTCACGTCGTCGGCAATGCGGGCCAGTCCGACGACCTGGATCTCCAGCCGCTGCCCGGCCGATACCGCGCGCTCAAGGTCGGCGCGGCTGTAGTGCTGCAGGCCGATCGTCAGCATGCGCCGCGTCACGGTCTGCTTGACGGCATCTGCATGCACCGCGAGCTGGTTGCGCAGCGCCGTTCGCATCAGGTCGGAGCGGTTCGAATAGAAGCCTTCCTGCACCAGCAGATCGACCTGGCCGAGATCGACCACGCCGACGTTGATGGTCATTTTTTCGGTTTCGCCGGCTCTTGATCTCGGCTCGATTGCTTGTGTCGCCATGCTCGTTGACCTTCTAATTGGAATCCATTTGGAATCTATTTGGAATCCAATTAGAGCATAGAACGGTTAATCGCGTGGCATGCTCACTCTTTCGGCGCTGCCGGGTTCAGCAGATCGGGGCTGGTCTGGGGATCCTTGGCGATCTGCAATTCGATGTCGCTGAGCGCGTGCGTATCGAGCGGTCTCGTGCGTATCGGGTTACGGGCGGCCGAAGGCGCGACTGCAGGCGTCGCGTTGGTGATGTCGGTCGATGCG
>JBDTQC010000370.1:0-4221 GCA_039932405.1 Ideonella sp. | reverse complement strand
CCATGTGCTCAATCTGCGCCGCTTCGAGCACCTGAGCGACGAGTTTCTTGCCCTCAACCCCGCCGGGCTGGTGCCGGTGCTGCTGCACGACGGATTCAAGGTGTGTGAGTCGAGTGTCATCAACGCCTACCTCGACGAGGTTTTCCCGGACCCGCCGCTGACCCCACCGGGCGCCCGCGGACGCGCGCAGGTTGCGATGTGGAGCCAGTTCATCGACGACGTGACCAGTCCGGCCATCAAGAAGCCCAGCTTCGCTGCCAACCTGGGGCCGCACCTGCAGACACTGGAGCCGGAGTTTGTCGGTCGCATGATCAGTCGCATGCCCAGCGTGTCGATCGCAGAGCGCTGGCGTCGCGCGGCAGGGGAAGGGCTTTCGCAGGCCGAGGTCGAGCAGTCGCGAGCCGAGTTGCGTCGCACGCTGCAGCGCATGACCACCGCACTGGCCGAAGCGCCCTGGCTGGCGGGCGAGACCTTTTCGCTGGCCGACATCAACATGGCGCCCTTTGTGGCCCGGATCGCCACGCTGCCAAATTTTGATCTGGCCAACGACTGGCCACGCGCGCACGAGTGGCACCAACGCATCATCAACCGGCCAGCTTTCGCACACGCCGGCTTCGTGGAGCAGGCGCTCCGGCAGACTGCATGAAAATCACTGCCGAGCCACCGATCACCCGAGGTGCCGGCTTGTTGCACATCGTCTTCTGGTCGCGGTTGTCCTTTGGCCGAGACCAGGTCATCCAACGGCTGAGCGCGACGCCCGGCGTACAGCTCATCGTATGCCCGACGTTGGCCGAGTGCATCGATGCCTTGCCGGACGCCGACGGCCTGGTGCTGTACAACTGCAAGCCCGCAGATGCGAACGGCTTGGCCCTGGCACTGCACGAGCGAGCCCCGCGGCTGTTGTGGATGCACTTCCTGACCGCCGGACGCGATGGTTTCGACGGCGTCGAACTGCCGGCACAGATCGAGATCACCGGCGCTGCCGGGGCCACTGCACCGGTAGTCGCCGAGCACGCGATGGCCTTGCTCCTGGCTCTGGTGCGCCAGTTGCCGCGCGTTCTTCAGCAGCAGGCTGAGAGGCACTGGGATCGCGGCTTTTCGGGCAGCATGTCTTCGCTGGAAGGCCGCACGATGCTGATCGTCGGCTTGGGCCGCATCGGCCAGGAAATCGCCCGCCGTGCACGCCCCTTCGGTGTCAAGCTGCTCGGCATCAACCGCGATGGACGCCCCGACCCGTCGGTCGATGAATGCCTGCCGCTGTCGGATCTGCATCTCGGCTTGTCGCGCTGCGACATCGTGATGCTGTCGATCGCACTGACGCCGCAGACCCGCCACCTGCTCGACCAGGCCGCGTTCGCCGCTTGCCAACCTGGAACGATCTTGATCAACGTGGCACGCGGCGCCATCGTGGATCAGGCGGCGCTCTGCGATGCCCTGTCCAGCGGCCGGCTGGCCGGCGCCGGCCTCGATGTCGTCCAACCCGAACCGCTGCCAGCCAGCGACCCGCTCTGGCAGCAGCAGCGCCTGATGCTGTCGCCGCACGTGGCAACCGAAGGCAGCTCGGCTTCCGAGCTGCGCATTGCCGACGGCATGCTGCACGCGCTGTGCCAGCGCTGGTCGCTCCCTCTCGCATGATTCGCTCCAACTGCACACCCAGGCACACACCATCATGAAGATCACCCAGATCGACGACCTGCACGCCGATGGCGGCTGGCGCACCATCAGCTTTCTGAAAGTGCAGACCGACGAAGGCCTGGTCGGCTGGTCGGAGTTCAACGAGACGATCTGGAACCCCGGCCTCACCCAACTGATCCGCCGGCTGGTGCCACAGGTGCTGGGCGAGGATCCGCGCCGGATCGGAACCCTGTCGACCACCTTGTGGGCTACCACGCGCATGGTGCCTGGCGGCATGATGCAGCAAGCCATTTCAGCGATTGAAAACGCCTGCCTGGACATCAAGGCCAAGGCGCTGGGCGTACCCGTCTATGCCTTGTTCAGTGGCCCTTATCGGCAGCGAATTCCGTTGTACTGGTCGCACTGCGGGACCTTTCGCGTGCGCGACGCCGCGTTCTTCGAGCAGGTGCTGGGCACCCCGCCGCTGCGCACCCTGGACGACATCAAGGCGCTTGGCGAAGAGGCCAGACGGCGCGGCTGGAAGGCGGTCAAGACCAACCCGATCGTATTCACGCCCGATGGCCCTTACTGGCCCAATTCAGGTTTCTCGAAGGCGGGGATCGACTTGGCCAACAACTGCGCGCCGAGCGTGGTGGCTGGCGTCGTCGATCAGATGACTGCGCTGCGCGAAGGGCTGGGGCCGCAGGGAGAGTTGATGCTCGACTTGAACTTCAGCATGAAGCCTGAAGGGTTCGTGCGGTGTGCGCGGGCCCTGGAGCCCGTCGACCTGACCTGGCTGGAAGTGGACCTGCACGAGGCATCGGCGCTGGCCCAGGTACGGCGGCGCACCAGCACGCCAATTGCTTCGCTGGAGGCCATCTACAACCGGCGCGGCTATCGGCCATTCCTGGACCAGCAAGCGGTCGACTTCGCCATCATCGACGTGATATGGAACGGTTTCACCGAGTCTGTTCGCATCGCCGAACTGGCCGAAGCCTATGAGGTCAACGTGGCGCCGCACAACTTCTACGGTCAGCTGGCCAATCTGATCAGTGGCCATTTCTGTGCATCGGTGCCGAACGTCAAGATCATGGAGTTCGAAGCCGACGACGTCCCCTGGCAAGGCGAGTTGCTCACCCACGCCCCCCTCATTGAAAACGGCGAGCTGGTGTTACCGACAACACCCGGCTGGGGTGCGGATGTCAACGAGGAAGCGGTACGCGCACACCCGTCGAAGCGGCCGCGCTGACGCTGCCTTAGACTGCTGTCCTTCATGGACCGCGTCCGGCGACTGGAAATGCTGATCCGCGCGGCCGAAGCCGGCAGCTTCGCCCGCGCCGCCAGCCTGTTGCAGATCGATCCCTCGGCGGTCAGCCACTCGATATCCGGTCTCGAGAAAGAACTTGGGGTCCGGCTTTTCAACCGCACGACCAGGCAGCTCTCGCTGACCGAAGAAGGTCAGAAGGTGTCAGACCATGCGCGCGTGATCCTGCGCGAGCTCGATGCCATCGACAACGTGGCACCGACCAGCAAGCGCCCGCTCGACGGCGTGCTGCGCGTCGGGATGAGCGTGTCGCTCAGCCACCACGTGATGATGCCGCGCATCGGCGAATTCCTGAGCAGCCATCCCGGCATCCGCATCGAAAGCCTGCTGCTGGCCACCACTTCCGACATGAATGTGGCGGGGCTGGACCTGATGTTCCAGTCCGGCAAGCCGAAGGACTCGGGGCTGATCGCCAAACGGCTGGCGACCCTGAAACTTGGCGTCTACGCCAGCCCCGAATACCTGGCCCGGGCGGGCTGCCCGCAGGCGCCCGAGGATCTGCTGCAGCATGCCTGCCTGGTGCACAAGCCGCAGTTCATCCGGCGCGCCTGGAATGACTGGGACTTCGTGCGCGACCAGCAGCTGACGACCATCAAGGTGCCGATGCACCTGGCGACGGACGACCGCGAAGGGCTGCTGGCAGCAGCGCTGGCCGGCGCCGGCATCCTGCGCGTGGGCTTGTTGAACCCGTTGCTGGTCGGTACAGGGCGGCTGGTTCGCCTGCTGACCGAGTGGTCGTGCCCAGGCGGCCCAGAGATCTATGTGCTGTATCGCAAGGACGGCCGACGAAACCCGCGCGTGCTCGCCTTTCTCGACTTCATCACCCGCGTGTTCGACGAGTTCGATCCGCTCGAGCGCAGCCTGTTGCACGGCCGTGCGCCGCATGCGGGCTGATTTGTGCACGAGATGGTGCTAAACTTGGTACCATCTTTTTGGAATTCAGATTGCCATGGAAGCCCTCACTTTCAGTCATGTGCGAGCGAACCTCACCGAGGTGATGCGCCGCGTGAACGACGATCGCGCACCGGTGGTGGTCACCAGCCAGCGCGGAAAGCCGGTCGTCATCATGGCGCTCGACGACTTCAACGCGCTGGAGGAGACCGCGTACCTGCTGCGCAATCCCAAGGGGGCCAAACGCCTGTTGGATTCGATCGCTCAAGTCCAGGCAGGCACCGTCACCGAACACAAGTTGATCGACGATGCCGATCAAGTTCTCTGACATCGGCTGTGACGATTACCTCTACTGGCAAGGGCAGGACAACAAGACCCTTCGGCGAATCAAC
>JBDTQC010000369.1:0-4225 GCA_039932405.1 Ideonella sp. | reverse complement strand
CGGCTGGAGCAACTCACGGCTGCCCGACAACGCGCCGACCATCGATGCGGCGCCGAGCAGCAGCGATATCACACCCACGCCCTTCAAGAGCCGGCGATAACCCGACGAATGTGGCGGCAACGGGTCGAGCGCGTGAAGGTAGATCGCAGCGACGATCAGCAGCGCGGCCCACAGCAACTGCTGGGCAACCAGCGGTATCACCGGCGTGATCATCCAGATCGCCACCGCGAGCATGGTGACGCCGAACACCCGCTTGACCGATTCCATCCACGGACCGGCCTTCGGCAGCAGCGAGCCGGCGGTGGCGCCCACCAGCATCAATGGAACGCCCATGCCGATCGCCATGGCAAACAGCGCCGTGCCGCCAAGTACACCGTCACGCGACTGGCCGATGTAGAGCAGGGCACCCGCCAATGGTGCTGCCACGCACGGCCCGATGATGACGGCCGACAACACACCCATCACGAAGGCGCCCGCGGCTCGACCGCCGCGCACATGGCGACCGACGCTCGACAGGCGGGTTTGCAATGCGGCCGGCAATTGCAGCTCGTACAGGCCGAACATCGACAGCGACAGCAGCACGAAGATGGCCGCGAAGGAACCGAGCACCCAGGCGTTCTGCATCCAGGCCGACAGCATCGTCCCGGCCAGCCCGGCGGCCACGCCGGCCAACGCGTAGGTGATCGCCATTGCCAGCACATACACCGCCGACAGGCCGACCGCGTGCCGGCGCGTCATGGCCGCGCCATGGCCGACGATGATTCCCGACAGGATCGGGATCATCGGCAGCATGCAGGGCGTGAATGCCAGCAGGATGCCGAAGCCGAAAAACGCTGCTACCAGCGCCCAGCGGCTGGAGCCTGCGAACAATTCTCCGATGCGGGTGTTTTCGTCGTCGAGGCGATTGCTGCCGGCAGTTGCAGCAGCCGGTGCTGGAGCGAGCGTTGCGGTAGCCGAACCGGAAGCGTCAACGCTGGCAGGGCCGCTCGGCAGTGCGACCGTCAAGACCTTTTCGATCGGCGGATAACAGACTCCGACCGGATCGTTGCAACCCTGGAAGCTTGCCAGCAACTGGACTGGCGAGCCGGACGCTGCGCTTCCGGCCAACAGGATCACCGCCTCGAGCGGCTGGTGGTAGACCTCGACCGTTCCGAAAGTCGGATCCTCTTTCGGTTCCCCCTTGGGCAAGCTGGTCCGAGCGATCGACAGGCCAGCGGGTTGTTGCACGCTGAAACTGATCCGATCCCGGTAGAGGTAGTAGTCCTTGGCCGGAATCAGCCGGGCGATCAGACGATCGGGGCCGGTGGCACGCAGTTCGATTCGGAAGGCTTCGTCGGGAGGCAGCAATTCGGGTTGCGATTTCAGGCCGCTCAGGGCGCCGCGCAGTGAATCGCCGATGCCGCCGGCCGTTGATTGGCCGGCCGCGGTTGCTCCTGTCAGCGATTGGGCCGCGGCAAAAGGGGTTGCGAAAGGCGTTGCAAAACCCAGCAGGGTCGCCAGCAAGGCAATCAACGGGATGCGCCATGGCGCAGCCAAACGAAGCAGAAAAGACATGTCGGAAGAGGCGAACTGAAGAAGAATGGCGCTGTCTTGGCCACCCGTGAACTGTCGCGCCATTATCGGTGTCCTTACCGGCAGGATGGCAGAAGGACGTTTTCACCGGGCTGGGCAGGCAGGTCAATTTCCTACGCCCTCGACCGATTGGCGACGACATCCTCGCAGTCCCGGCTCGCTCATACTCCAATCCTGACCACCCACTTGTGTGGCAACGGTGCTGAAGTGCTGGGCAGCGCCTCTCTACCGATCAATCCTGAAGGAGGCAGCGATCATGTTGAGCTGGGCAGTTATTTTTCTGGTGGTGTCGGTCATTGCGGGATTTTTCGGCTTCTCCGGGGTTTCGGCAGCGACCGCTGGCGTGGCCAAGATCCTGTTCTTCATCTTCATCGCGGGGTTTGTCATCTTCCTGGCGATCGCGTTGATGGCGGGCGCTGCGATTTTCTAGTGCGCTGAAGACTTGCCGTCGCGCTTCGCAAGCGTCCTGATCGACGCCTGGCAAGCTTGCAAGACCTGATCCGGTACCCGCAACGTGCGGACAGGCCGGATTTTCAGCTTGTACAGGATGCCGCAATCCCGTACGCTGGGCAGACGTCGCATCGGGGGCCCAGCCGCGGCCATTTCCCCCTTCCGTGCGCCGAGCATCGAAGGAGACTGCCCATGTCAAGCCGATCGACCGGCCTCGCGGCCGATATTCAAGCGGTCCGAACGCTGGCGCTGGTCGGCGCTGCGGCGAGCGGAAAAACCAGCCTCGCCGAGGCCTTGTTGTTCAAGGCCGGGGCGATTGGCGCAGCGGGCAGCCTCGAGCGTGGCACCACCGTCAGTGATCATGACCCGCTGGAGCGGCGCATGCAGCACTCGTTGAACGCCTCGGTGATGCACCTGTTGCACGCTGGCGTGCGCATCCATTTCATCGACACCCCGGGCGGGCCCGATTTTCTGGGCCAGAGCCTGCCACCCCTGGAGGCGGTTGAAACCGTGGCCGTCGTCATCAATGCCAGCACCGGCATCGAGCCGATGGCGGTGCGCATGATGGCCTACGCCGAATCGCGTCAGCTCGATCGCATGATCATCGTCAACAAGATCGATGCGCAAGGGATCGATCTGGAAGCGCTGCTTGCGCAGATCCAGGCGACCTTCGGCAAGGCCTGTCTGCCGCTCAATTTGCCCGGCAAGGGCGGTACCGAGGTGGTCGACTGCTTTTTCGCGCGCGACGGTGCGAGCGACTTCGGCTCGGTCGACGCAGCGCACCGCGCGCTGGTCGAACAGGTGGTGGAAGTCGATGCGGATTTTGTCGACCGCTACCTCAGCGATGGCGACATCGATGCGTCTGAACTGCACGCACCACTCGAACAGGCGTTGCGCGAGGGGCACCTGATCCCGGTCTGCTTCGTATCGGCACGCACCGGCGCCGGCATCGCCCAGTTGCTCGATGTCATCGTCAAGCTGTTGCCCGATCCGACTGAAGCCAATCCCCCGGACTTTCTGAACGGCGAGGGTGCCGAGGCGCAGCCGATGCATGCAAAGCCCGACCCCGGCCTGCATGTGCTGGCGCATGTGTTCAAGGTCACGATCGACCCGTTCATCGGCAAGATGGGCGTCTTCAGGGTGCATCAGGGAACTGTCCAGCGTGACAGCCAGCTGTATGTCGGCGATGCACGCAAGCCGTTCAAGGTCGGCCATCTGTTCATGCTGCAGGGCAAGGACCATGTCGAGGTGGCGCGGGCCATGCCGGGCGACATCGTCGCGGTTGCCAAGGTCGACGAGATCCAGTTCGACGCGGTACTGCACGACGCCGCCGAGGATGATCACATCCACCTCAAGCCGCTGGCTTTTCCGAAACCGGTGCATGGTCTGGCGATCGAGCCGAAGCGCCACGGCGACGAACAGCGCATGTGGGACATCCTCGGCAAGCTGGTCGATGAAGACCCCTGCCTGAAAGTCGAACATGTCGCTGCCACCAACGAGACCGTGATCTACGGTCTGGGTGAAGTGCACTTGCGTGTGCTGCTCGAGCGCTTGCGCGACGTCTACCACTTCGAAGTCAACACCCGACCACCGCGGATCGCCTTCCGCGAAACCGTCACAGCGCCGGCCGAAGGTCATTTCAGACACAAGAAGCAAAGTGGCGGCGCAGGCCAGTTCGGCGAAGTCTTCTTGCGCATCGAGCCGCTGGCGCGCGGCGCCGGCTTCGAGTTCATCGATCAGGTCAAGGGCGGCACGATTCCCGGGCAGTTCATTCCAGCGGTCGAGAAGGGGGTGCGCGAAGTGCTCGACCACGGTGTGATTGCCGGCTATCCGGTGGCCGATGTGCGCGTCATCGTGTACGACGGCAAACACCACAGCGTCGACAGCAAGGAAATCGCCTTTGTCATCGCCGGTCGCAAGGCCTTCATGGCCGCGATCCGTGAAGCCAACCCGATCGTGCTCGAGCCGATCGTGCAGATCGAGATCGATGCGCCGAGCGGCGCGATGGGAGATATCACCGGCGACTTGTCCGGCAAACGGGGCATCGTCACCGGCACCAGCAACGAGGCCAGCGGCAACGTCCTGGTGCGCGGACATGTGCCGATCTCGGAGCTGACCGGCTACCAGTCGCGGCTGAACGCGATGACCAGCGGGCAAGGCCGCTACATGATTGCGCTGTCGCACTACGAAGCCGTGCCGCCCG
>JBDTQC010000368.1:0-4235 GCA_039932405.1 Ideonella sp. | reverse complement strand
TGGCGGCCGATCAGGCCGGGGTGGGCGACTGGAGCGTGCCGCAAATCGTCGAATTGCTGGTTTCGGGCGTTTCGCAACGCGGCAGCGTGCAGGGTCCGATGGCCGAAGTGGTGTTCGGCAGCACCCGCCATCTCACCGCTGAAGATGCCGCAGCCATGGCGGTCTACCTGAAATCACTGGGCAGCGACCACCGTGCAACAACAGAAACATCCGCAGCTTCGGCGCCGTCCGAAACGCCCGATGCGCAGACAATCGGCTCGCGCAAACGCGGCGCGACGCTATATGCCGACCACTGCGCAAATTGCCACGGCACCCAGGGCGAAGGCCGGGCAGGGGCGTACCCCGCGCTGGCAGGCAATCGGGGCGTACTGCTCGACCCGCCTGTCAATCTGCTCCAGACGATCATTCACGGCGGGTTCGCACCGACCACAGCCGGCAATCCGACGCCATTTGGCATGCCGCCGTTCGGCCTGCAACTCAGTCAAAGCGAAATCGCCGACTTGATGACGTACCTGCGCAGTGCCTGGGGCCACTCGGCCTCGGCAGTCGGTCAACGCGACGTGCAGCGGTGGATGGAACGACCTTGACCGAACTGTCGGGCGACGCGTAGCCGCCCGTCAGCGCATCTCGTTTCAGAACGGAATATCGTCGTCCATGTCGTCGAAGCCGGTTGCCGATTTCGACGCGGGCTTGCCAGCCGCCGGGCGCGATGGTGGGGCGCTGCGCTGCTGTTGTGGCTCGCCGCGATCATCATCCGAAGATGCAGCACCGCCGCCGCGGCTTCCGCCGCGCGAATAGCCACCACCACCCCCGCCTTCGTCACCGCCTTCGCGGCCTCCGAGCAACTGCATGTTGTCCGCAATCACCTCGGTCGTGTAGTTGTCCTTGCCTTCCTTGTCGGTCCATTTGCGCGTTTTCAGCCGACCCTCGACATAGACGGGACGGCCCTTCTTCAGGTATTCGCCGGCGATTTCGGCCAGGCGGTCGTAGAAGACGACGCGGTGCCATTCGGTTTCCTCGACCTTGTCGCCGCTCGACTTGTCTTTCCAGTTGCGAGTGGTTGCCACGCTGATGTTGCACACGGCGCTGCCATTGGGTGTGTAACGGACCTCGGGGTCGCGACCGAGGTTGCCGATGAGGATGACTTTGTTGATCGAGGCCATGGCTGGATTCCGGTTGGGGATGGGAGCGGGCAGGAATGCGGTGCTTCGCCCAAGGGCGCCAGCCTGCGAAGGCGGCAGAAAGGGGAAGACTGGAATGGAATTATGAGGCGAAGCTCAGTCGATGCCATCGTGCCGACGGGTGCCCCTCATCGAGCGCCCGCCCCGAGCTTTCACCCGACCCCTAAAGCAGGCGTTTGAGGTGCCGATAAACACCCATGAATCTTCTTCCGCACGAAGCTGCAAGCTGCCGTTGCCCCGGCATCGGCTGCGCGCCCCTTCGGTCAAATCGGGGCTGAAATGAACAATCGGTCTGGCACGGTGGACACCGCCGCGAGTCCAAGCGGGGTTTTTGCCCGCTGGCTCGACCGTTGCCTCAGATCGCCAGCGCCCACTCTGATTGCGCCAGTGGTTTCGAAACCCCGGGCGAATGTGACATCGACGCAATCGACGACGGATCCCCGCTTCGAGCAATTGTTCGAAAGCGCCGGCGAGGCACTGATGCTGTGCAACCGCAAAGGCCTGATCCTGGCGGTCAACGCGGAAGCATCCAAATTGTGCGGCCAACCGGCTGCGGCCCTGATCGGCCGCAACATGCTGGAACTGATTCGCAACGGCAATGGTTCCAAGCCCGACGGCCGCGACGAATCGATGCCGGGCGAGTCGTTGTTGAAATCGGGCGCCGACAACTGGAACGCCGTCAAGGTGCGGGTCACGCCGCTGGTTCACGACGGCGCGCCGCAACGGCTGCTGCACATGAAGCCGGTCATCGATCCGCAGCAGGCCTCGTCGCGCCTGCACCAATTGGCCAACTTCGACAGTCTGACGGGCTTGGCAAATCGGGCCTTGTTCCGGGATCGCCTGACTCAGGCAATGGCGCGCGCGCGCCGGACCGGCGATCCGCTGGCGCTGATGTTTCTCGATCTCGACCGCTTCAAGGTGGTGAATGACAGCCTCGGCCACGAGATTGGCGATCGGCTGCTGATCCACGTCTCACAGCAATTGAAAAATTGCCTGCGCACCGTCGATTCAGTCCTGCGCTGCAGCAGCGACGAACAGCAGTCGACCCTGTCGAGGCTGGGTGGCGACGAATTCACGGTGATCGCTGAAGCGGTCGGTGGCGCCGAACGCGCCGGCCTGGTGGCGCAGCGCTTGCTGGAGGCACTTGCCACCCCGTTCATCGTCGGCGAAGAAGAAATCGTGATTGGCGCCAGCATCGGCATCTCGATGTACCCGACCGACAATGTCGATCTGGATTCGCTGATCCGCCATACCGACATGGCAATGTACCGCTCCAAATCGCTGGGGCGTGGCATGTTCACCTTCTACAGCGACGACCTGAACGAAGCGGTGGCGACCAGACTGTCGTTCGAGAGCAGTTTGCGGCACGCAATCGACCGGCAGGAATTTCAGCTGCACTATCAACCCAAGGTCGACTTGCGCACCGGCGAGGTGACGGGCGTAGAAGCGCTGTTGCGCTGGCATTGCCCGCAAAAGGGCATGGTACGGCCGGATCGATTCATCACCGTGCTCGAGGATACCGGCTTGATCGTGCCGGTCGGCGCCTGGGTGATCCGGGCCGCCTGCGCCGAGATGGCGACCTGGGATCGCCTCGGGCTGCCGCCTGTGCGGATGGCCGTCAACATGTCGGCGCGTCAGTTCAGGCACCAGCACCTCATCGCGCTGATCGAGGACACCCTGCGCGAAAACGAGATCGAGCCCAGCCGCCTGGAAATCGAGCTGACCGAGACCCTGTTGATGGAAGACAACGAGGCAAGCCGCAACATGTTCGCGAACTTCGCGCGCATGGGGGTTCGTCTGGCAATCGACGATTTCGGTACCGGCCACTCATCTCTGGCGTACCTCAAGCGCTTCAATATCGACACCTTGAAGATCGATCGATCGTTCGTCAGCGAGTTGCCCGACGACGCCGACGATGCGGCCATCGCCAGTGCGGTGATCGCGATGGGCCACAGCATGCGCATGTGCGTGGTGGCTGAAGGCGTCGAGACCCAGGCCCAGGCCGACTTTCTGAGAGGCCTGGGCTGCGACGAGATGCAGGGCTACCTGCTGAGCCGCCCGTTGCCAGGCCCGGACCTGGTCGACTGGCTGCGCGAATACCACGCGAGCCGCCTCAAGACGCTGCGCGCCGTGGGCAAGGCCACCGAGCCGATGCCACTGATGACCCTGTGGGCGAGCTCGGCCACCTCCTGAGCCGAATCGACCGCCTGCCAGTGAGCTGATCGGCAAGCGGCCATCCCGAAGGGTGGGATCGGGGAGAAGCGCGCTGGCTTTAACATGACGCGTACTCAAACGCACCCATGTCCGTCGACTCCATTGACCAAGCCGCCAGCAGGGCCGGCACCGAATCCGACAACCTGAAAACCTTGTGCAGTTCCATCCTGCACGAGGTGTTCGGTTACGAGACCTTCCGTGGTGCCCAGGCCGAGATCATCGACCACGTGAGCGCCGGCGCCGACGCGCTGGTGCTGATGCCGACCGGCGGAGGCAAGAGTCTGTGCTACCAGATCCCCGCGATCGCGCGGCATCGGCGCGAGCAGGGCTTGTGTGTCGTGGTCAGCCCGCTGATCGCGCTGATGCACGACCAGGTCGGTGCGCTCGAAGAGGCCGGCGTTCATGCGGCCTTCCTCAATTCTTCGCTCAGCAGCGACGAGGCCCAGCGCATCGAGCGCGAGATGATGAGCGGTCGCCTGATCCTGGTCTATGTCGCGCCCGAGCGCCTGACCACGCCGCGCTTCCTGGCGCAGCTCGATTCACTGCACGAACGTGGGTTGCTCGGGCTGTTTGCGATCGACGAAGCACACTGCGTCAGCCAGTGGGGCCACGATTTCCGCGAAGACTATCTGGCGCTGGACGTGTTGCACGAGCGCTACCCAGGTGTTCCCCGGATCGCCTTGACCGCCACCGCGGACGACGTGACCCGTGCCGACATCATCCAGCGCCTGCAATTGCAGGATGCGCGCATCTTCATCAGCAGCTTCGACCGACCCAACATCCGCTACACCATCGTCGAGAAAGACAACGCACGCGCGCAATTGCTGCGGTTCATCAGCG
>JBDTQC010000367.1:0-4246 GCA_039932405.1 Ideonella sp. | reverse complement strand
ACGTCGATACCGGCGATTTCATCGTCATCGTCAACGCCGACAAGATCCGTGTCACTGGCAACAAGGCCACCGACAAGATCTATTACCGCCACACCGGTTACCCGGGCGGCATCCGTGCGACGAACTTCAAGGACATGCAGGCCAAGCACCCCGGTCGCGCACTCGAGAAGGCCGTCAAAGGCATGTTGCCAAAGGGCCCGCTGGGCTACGCGATGGTGAAGAAGCTGAAGGTGTATGCAGGTGCCACTCATCCGCACACCGCCCAGCAACCCAAGATGCTCGACATCTAAGGAACGTTGATGATCGGAAATTGGAACTACGGCACCGGCCGCCGCAAATCTTCTGTGGCCCGCGTGTTCATCAAGAAGGGCTCTGGCCAGATCTTGGTCAACGGGCGAGCAGTCGACGAATATTTCGGTCGGCAAACCTCCATCATGGTTGTGCGCCAGCCGTTGGTGCTGACTGCCAACGACGCAGCCTTCGACATCAAGGTCAACGTGCATGGCGGCGGAGAGTCTGGCCAGGCTGGTGCAGTGCGCCACGGCATTACCCGCGCGCTGATCGACTACGATGCGGCCTTGAAGCCGGATCTGAGCCGCGCCGGCTTTGTCACGCGCGACGCCCGCGAGGTTGAGCGCAAGAAGGTGGGCCTGCACGGCGCACGTCGCAGAAAGCAGTTCAGCAAGCGCTGATCGGTCATCGCGGCTGCCCTTGCGGCATCTGCATCGCCGCTGGATCGCATTCGGGTCGACCGTCTGCATCCGCTCCGAAGCCGCCTCGTGCGGCTTCGTTCGTTTTAGAAACCCTTGCGCCTCAACTTGCACACTCTGAACCCGCAGGCTCGAGCAATTGGTGCCGGGCCGGCTCCGCCGGCCGGTTGGCATGACTTGCAGTGCGCGCGCGGCATCGATGACGAGCTGCTTGGCCGGCACGCGGGGTGCGAGGTGATCCCATGCGACTGAAGCTGCTGCGTCGTCGTTTGTCGAGCAGTTCGCCGCGGATGATCGTCCGCAGTCACATGCCATGGCCATTGCGCTGGGTGTTGGCAGCGCTGGTGTTCGGCTTTTCGGCGGCGCTGGCGTTGTGGGCATTCGAATTTGGCAAGAGCATCGCAGGATTGGACCGTGACTCGAAGGCGGAATTGAGCCAATTGCGTAGCGAGGTCGAGCAGCTGAAGGGCGATCGTGAACACGCGGTCTCGGTGGCGAATACCGCGGAAAGTCTGTTGACTGCCGAGAAGGCCGCGCTGGACCGCCTTGCGCAGCAGGTGCGGCAGATCGAAGCCGAAAACCTGTCGTTGAAAGCCGATTTGGGATTTTTCGAGCGCCTGCTGCCAGCTGGGCTGGAGGACGGCCCGAGCATCCGGGGCCTGCAGGTTCAGATGCAGGACAACGGCCAATTGCGATTTCAGTTGCTGGTGATGCAGACCGGCGCCAAAGGGCGCCCGGACTTCAATGGCAGATACTCGTTCACGCTGATGGGCAGCCTGCACGGCAAGCCGTGGGTCTACCCGGTGCCTGGCGGTCCGCAGGTTTTCCAGTTGAAACAATATGCTCGCATCGAGGGCAATATCGACCTGCCCGCGGATGCCGTGGTAAAAACAGTTCAGGTCAAACTGACCGATAACGCGGGAGTGCTGAAGGCCTCCCAGTCTGCAGCGCTCTGAGTGGCGGCGTGCCCCAGCCGCATCAGCGCCGGCTCGTCCGAGCCACTTGAAGGAGAGGCCCGCCATGTTCGGGAAAAAGCAGCAAGCCCCGATTCGTACCCTGATTGGTGAAGGCACGGTGATCCGCGGCGAACTCCATTTCAGCGATGGCCTGCGCATCGATGGTCAGGTGATCGGCGATGTCGTGGCGATCGGTGGCGGACGCAATATCCTGGTCATCAGTGAAAAGGCGCGTGTCGAAGGCACGGTGCACGCAGGCCATGTCATCGTCAATGGCTCGGTGACGGGCCCGTTGACATCGACCGAGTTGCTTGAGCTTCAGCCCAAGGCGGTGATCAGCGGCGATGTGAAATACGAACGCCTCGAAATGCATCAGGGAGCCGAGATCGACGGCGAACTGCGGCCGCTGCGCGGCGATGCCCAGGCGGATGAGAAACCCCCTTTGAAGCTGGCCACTTCGAATCAAGGATAATGTTTCCCAGTAGTTCAGATTCCCAAGGAGGGCCTCCATGAGTGCCGTAGCAGAACATGTTCAGCCTGGCGTCGAAGATGATGCACCGCCGGTGCCATTGGTATTCACTGACAGCGCGGCTTTCAAGGTGAAGGAACTGGTCGACGAAGAGGGCAATCCGGACCTGAAACTGCGCGTCTTTGTGCAAGGCGGCGGGTGCTCGGGCTTCCAATATGGCTTCACCTTCGACGAGATCGTCAACGACGACGACACGCAGATGAACAAGAACGGCGTCACGCTGTTGATCGACGCGATGAGCCTGCAGTATCTGGCTGGCGCCGAAATCGACTACAAGGATGACCTGCAAGGTGCGCAGTTCGTGATCAAGAACCCGAATGCAACCACCACCTGTGGTTGCGGGTCGAGCTTCTCTGCCTGAGCCTGCGCGAAACCCGATTCGATGAAAAGCCGCCTTCGGGCGGCTTTTTTGTGGCCGCCTCAGAGCGGGAGCATTCTTTCAGCGGCCTGGATAGACCGCACCGAGGATCCGTTCGCCGCGCGCGCCTGTCACCGCGGGCAGGTTGCCAGCCTGGCGCAACACGCAAGCACGCGCCAGCCACGCAAAGGCAAGCGCCTCGACCTGATTGGCCGGCAGGCCGGCCGTGTCGCTGGCTGTTACCGGTACCCCCGGCAAGCGCGCGGCCAGCCTGAGCATCAGCTGTGCATTGAAGGCGCCGCCACCGCAAACCAGCAGCCGTCCGGCATCCGGCGCATGGCGTTGCAGATCTCGTGCACACGACCAGGCCGTCAACTCCAGCAGCGTTGCCTGGACGTCGCGCGGATCGATCTCCGGCAGATCGCCGTGTTGCCCCGCAAGTCGGCTTTCCAGCCAGGCGCCATTGAAACGGTCGCGCCCGGTGCTTTTCGGTGGGGCGGCGTCGAAGAACGGCTCGGCCTGCAGGCGCGTCAGCAGTTCGTTGTCGACCCGCCCGCCTGCTGCCCAGCTGCCATCTGCGTCGAAAGCCCGGCCAAGGTGACGCTGGCACCACAGGTCCATCAAGACATTGCCCGGACCGCAATCGAAGCCAAAGGTGTGTCCATCGGGCCGCAAGATGGTGAGGTTGCTCATGCCACCGATATTGAGCACGCCGACTGTTGTGCCCTTGCTTCCGAATACAGCGCGATGAAACGCCGGCACCAGAGGGGCGCCTTGCCCGCCGGCTGCCACGTCGCGAGAACGAAAGTCCGCAACGACGTCGATTCCGGTCAACTCTGCCAGCAGCGCCGCGTTGTTCAGCTGGACCGTATAGCCTGTTCCATCGATTTCACCCGGGCAATGGCGGACAGTCTGGCCGTGGCTACCGATCGCGCGGACATCGGCAGGCGTTCTGCCGGCCGAGTCGAGCAGCCGAGCAACGATCTGCGCGCCGAGCCGAGCCAATGCATTGGCCGCCAGTGCTGACCGATGCAACTCGTCGCTGCCCGATGAATTCAGCGCGAGCAGCTCACTTGCAAGCGCGGCTTCGAACGGACTGTGAGCGTGGCTCAATACCCGAATCCGACCCGCGTCCGAATCGGCCAAGTCGGCCAGGTCGGCCAGCACGCCGTCCAGGCCGTCGAGCGAGGTGCCCGACATCAAGCCGATATACAGATCTGCCATCGGTGCCGGTCCGGCGCAATTCAGCGCAGCGACTCCCTCGGCAGGTGCGACGCGGATTTCACTCGGCGTAATCAGTGCGCAGCGATGCGGTCTGGGCGATGTCGAGCTGGCTGCGAATTCCGGCGGTCAAGCGGTTGAACGCGGCGCGCGAGCTGGCGGAAACTTCGTTTGTTTCCGATGAGCGGGCAACCACCAGCGGGTCGACATGGTCACCCTTCACGATGAACTCGAAGTGCAGATGCGGACCGGTCGCCCAGCCGGTCGAGCCGACCGCGCCGATCAGGTCGCCCTGCTCGACTCGCTGGCCGGTGCGCACGTTGATCCGGCTCAGGTGTGCATAAACGGTGGTCCGCTCGTTGCTGTGGCGAACCTTGATGACGTTGCCATAGCCACCCTGGCGACCTGCAAATTCAACCAGGCCGTCGCCGACGGTGCGAACAGCGGTGCCGGTGGGGGCACCGTAGTCGAC
>JBDTQC010000366.1:0-4248 GCA_039932405.1 Ideonella sp. | reverse complement strand
ACATCGCGTCTCAACCCACTATCGCGGAGTTTGCTTTGGGAGAGCCCTGACACAAGACGTTTAGCCAGCGTCAGTGCCGGCGTTCTGTCGCATGGTCAACAGCATTGGCTAGAGATGCCGATGTGCACGAGTCTCAACCCGAAACTGCTTTTGCTCGATGAGCCCATCGCAGGCTTGGGGCCTGAAGAGCGAGCCATCACTGGGGAGCTGATTCGGGAGGCGGCCAAGAAATGCAGTGTGGTGATCTTGTGAACTGCCCCCGGCAGGCGCACCACCGCAAGGATCGAGAAGTTCGTCAACAAGCAAGCGAAGGTGCTACGGCGAGTTCCGGCCTCTCCGCTTCAAGGGGGCTGATCGTCATATTTCCCTGCCAAAGCCGCCCGGAGTCGAACTTGCTTTATGGTTAGGCTCCGCTCCTCTACGCACGCCACCACCGGCGCCATGCGCCTTTGCTTTTTTTGCGCATGGTTTTGTGCAATGTCGGACAGCCGGTGCTCCAGAAACGGGTTCAGCAGACGCTCGCGCACCTCGTCCAGATAGGTCCTTGCCGCATCTGCTTCACCTTCGGCATCGAACACCGGCAACACTTCTTCCAGCCAGACGGCTTCGAGCGGCGTGCGCATCGATGGCGCGTCCATGGCCTGGAGCACCGTCTGCCCGGGAAGCGAGCCCTGGGCGATCCAGCACTCCGCAAGAAACGTGTGGGCGAGGTTGAGCAGCCACAATTTGCGCCGCTCAAAAGTTGCCAGGCTGTCGGTGAGAACGATTGCTGGATGCGTGCACGGCAATACCATGCCGGTCTGCTGCTCGATGGCCCACAGGGCGTACGGTTCCGCCACCGCGCCCACCGGGTCCAGCGCGGAGGACACGATGCGGTCCACCATCGAATTGACCCAGACACAATGCCCGCCCAGGTAGTTGGTGAACTCGGGCGTGGCACCCCATTCCCTTCCGAGTGCGACCACCAGGTCGCGCAAGGTGTCGCCGTTGCGTGAGACCAGCTCGCATGGATACAGCGTCAGCGGCGCGTCGGGTTGCTGCCGCCACCGATGGTGCAATAGCACCAGCAGCTTGGCGGGAAAGCTGCGCGGTGTCTGTGCGGGCTGCCTGAACAGGTCCGCGGTATCGGCGTCACTCAGGGCGTAACCCGCGTCCGCAGTGTTCGAAACGATGACCTGTACCTGTGTTGCAACCGCCTCCAGCACATCGGCCCAGTCACGGTCTGCGTGCAGGGCTTCGCGTACCGAATCGACGTGTACCGTTTCATCGATCCTGTAGCCATGGCGCAGGCCGCGCAGCAGCACCGGATACGGCTCGGCGCGGGCCAGTGCCAGCAGTCGGGCGCTGCTTTGCGGGTTGCCGGTGGTTTGCAGCACGGTGATGCCGCCGATCGCCTGCCCGGCCTCCAGCGCCTGCGATACGAACAGGTCCACGTACGCTTGCAGAAACCGCCCGGTGCCGAATTGCAGTATGGCCTGCGCCATGGTACTAGCTCAACACGCGATGAGCGCTTTTACTACGCCTTGCGCGGGGTCGAGCAGGGTGGCGAAATCGGACGGCACGCGCGCCAGTGGCATGCGGTGCGTGTTGAGGGCGTCGGTCGGAATCTTCCCCGCACGCATGGCTGCCAGCACGGTCTCGAAGTCCTCCATCGTCGCGTTGCGGCTGCCCAGCAGGCTGGCTTCGCGCTTGTGGAACTCGGGGTCCGAAAAGCGGATCTCGTCGCGCACCACCGACACCATCACATACTTGCCGCCGTGGGCGATGAACTGGAAGCTGCGTTCCATCGCGCGCGGGTTGCCAGTGGCGTCGAACACTACATCGAAGAAGTCGCCACCCGTCAGCTCCGACAGCTGCTGCATGTCGTTCGGGCCAATCAGCACGCCGGCATGGGCTTCCAGGTGCTGGCGGCAGAACTTCACCCGCTCGGCGCGCGTGTCCAGCGCAGTGACGGTTGCGCCGCGCAGCGTGGCAAAGATCAGCACCGCCATGCCGATGGGGCCGGTGCCGACCACCACCACGCGCTGTCCGGCCTGGACATCGGCGCGCCGCACGGCATGCGCACCGATGGACAGGAACTCCACCATCGCCGCCTGCTCGAGCGTGACGCCTTCGGCCTTGTGCACGAAGCCGGCCGGCACACCCAGGTATTCGGTGAAGGCGCCGTCACGGTGCACTCCCAGCACCTGGATGTTGACGCAGCAGTTCGTCTTGCCCTGCCGGCAGGCGATGCAGTTGCCGCACGACAGGTACGGCATGACGAACACCGGGTCGCCCTGCTTCAAGGGGCTGTCGGGCGGCGCCTCCTCGACTACCCCCGATATCTCGTGGCCCATCACGCGCGGATAGCTCAGGTAGGGCTGGTCGCCGGTGTATATGTGCATGTCGGTGCCGCAGACGCCGACATGCCGTATGCGCAGCAGCACCTCCCCGTCCTGGCGCGATGGCCGCTCCCGTTCCAACGCGCGCAGCACGCCGGGGGTTTCACAGATGACGGTCAACATCGTCGCCCTGCCGGTTCAGTACAGAACGTTCTTGGCAGCCGGTGTGTCGATGTTCTTCTTGGTGACCATGAGCACACCGGTATCGCGGAACGCAGGAACCTTCTTGCCCTGGATCAGCTCGACCGCGGTCTTCACGCCCAGGTGGCCCATCTGGTAGGCGCTTTGCACGGCAATGGATTCCAGCGTGCCGTCCTTGATGAAGCCCTGCAGGTCAGAGTTGCCGTCGAAACCGATCGCCACGACCTTGCCGGCCTTGCCTGCCTGTGCCAGAGCGCGGCCCATGCCGATGGCGGTGGGTTCATTGGCGCCGAAAATGCCCTTGAGATCCGGGTGGGCGGCCAGCACATCGGTGGTCTGGTTGAGCGCGGTACCCATCTGGGAATTGGAATAGAAGGTCCCGACGATCTGCAGTTTGGAATGGCTCTCGATGTACTTCTTGAAGCCGCCGACGCGGCCGATCTCCGAGCCCGAGCCGGCGGTGAAGGACATGATGGCGATCTTGCCGGTCTTGCCGACTTTATCGATCATGGCCTGGGCGCACAGTTCGCCAGCCTTCTGGTTGTCGGTGGCGAGAAAGGACTGCGAGTACTTCTTGCCCGAGTCGGCGGCCGCCGAGTCGATCAGGATCACCGGAATCTTGGCTTCCCAGGCCTTCTTCATGGCGGGAATGAGGGCGTCCGGGTCCGATGGCGCCAGCACGATGGCGGCCACCTTGCGGTTCACGGCGTTTTCCACCAGCGCCACCTGGCCTGCCAGGTCGGTGTCGGACGCAGCGCCCTGGAAGGTCGCGTTGTAGCCTTTCATTTCGCCCGCTGCGGCACTGGAACCCTTCTTGACGTTCTGCCAGAAGTCCGAGTTGGTGTTCTTCACGATGACGGCGATCTCCTTGTCGGCCGCCATGGCCAGCGGTGCCGCCAGCACGAGTGTGGAAGCGATCAGGGTTGTCAGAAGCTTTTTCATGTCATACCTCTTTCTGGATTCAAATGTGAACAGGGCCAGGGTGCCGGTACGCTCTGCCGGTAGAGTTCATCGCCGATGGCGCATCTGGTCTATCCATACGGTAAGAAGGATGACCAGGCCGATGATGATTTGCTGAATGAACGCGGACACGCCGCTCATGTTCAAGCCGTTGCGCAGGATGCCGATCACGAAGGCGCCGATGACGGTGCCCGAGATCGTGCCGACCCCGCCGGTCAGCGACGTGCCGCCTATGACGGCTGCCGCGATGGCGTCTAGTTCGTACATCAGGCCTTCGCTCGGCTGTGCGGTCACCAGGCGCGACATCAGCACGCAGCCCGTGAGCCCGGCGGTCAGCCCGGAAAATATGTAGGCGAACATCGTCACGGCCCGCACATTCACGCCCGACAGACGCGCCGCTTCCAGGTTGGAACCGATGGCGTACAAATGCCGGCCGAGCGTGGCGCGGTTGAGCAGCACCGACACGGCCACCGCCAGTACCACCATCAGCAGCACCGGGTAGGGAATACCGATGAAGACGACGTCCGGAAAGCCGTCCGCCGCTTGCCGGACCACCCGAAACAGCGAGCCGTTGCCGAGTTCCGCGAAACTGTCGCCCAGCCCGCCGATGGCCCGGGCATCGGTGATCTGTAGCGCCACGCCGCGCGCCACCAGCATCATGCCGAGCGTGGCGATGAAGGGCGGCAGTTTGAGCAGCGTGACGCACAGGCCGTTCACCGCACCGCACAGGCCACCCACCAGCAGGCCGGCCAGCATGCCGAGCGGT
>JBDTQC010000365.1:0-4254 GCA_039932405.1 Ideonella sp. | reverse complement strand
CCTGCTTCTCGGTCATTCCCATGCCGATGTAGATCGACCGCTTCTGCTCGATCGGCAGGTCGCGCGGATCGTATTCGTCGCTCAGCAGCCGATCGCGCAAGAGCGTCCACAGACCGGCCTCGCGTTGCAGCACGGCGATGCTGGCCCAGGTCATCGTCGACGGGCAGGTCGATCCCGATTCGACCTGACATTGCAGGTACAGGCCGGCCATGTCGGCAACCCAGCGACCCGGCCGATCATCGCGAAACGGCAATGAAATCCAGCCGGCGTTGCGGTAGCGGGCCATCTGCGCATGCCAGGCCGGGTGGAAATCCACACGGTCGATCCGGCGCCCGCGCTGATCGAAGATCGACAGCTCGGGAACATGCCGGTTGGCATCTTCGGCTTCGATGAACGACTGCCGGCTGCCGACCGCGGCACCATACGATTCGAGCCTCGGTATCGCCCACTGTGCGCCAGCCGCCATCACCGCGTCGCGCAGGGGCCGGTCAGTGGTGAAGACGTTGTAGCCGGACAGCTCGTCGAACTGGTTCAATCCGTCATCGGATCGCGGGTCCATCGCCACCTCCGCTTGCGTTGTCCGGTACAAAGTCTAGTCCTTGGCCGACACAGCGGCCAATCGATCAAAATCGGTCGGGCCTTCTCATCGAATTTTGAACTTTCGGCCGATGGCGTCGAGAATGGGACCATCCATCGACCACGGAAACCCCATGAAAATTCTCGCTACCCTTCTCTTCGCCGGCATTGTCAGCAGCGCTGCCATGGCACAAAGCTGGCCCGACAAGCCGGTGCGCGTCGTCGTCCCCTGCCCTCCGGGATGCTCCCTCGACACCATCGTTCGGGCCATGAGCGAAAAGTTGTCGGAACGCTGGAAGGAGCCGATCGTCGTCGACAACAAGTCAGGTGCCGGTGGCATGCTGGGAATGGACGCGGTGGCGAAGGCCGCGCCGGATGGCCTGACCATTGGCATCGGCTTCAACGGCCCGATCGCTTTCGGCCCGTACATGTACAAGAAAATGCCATACGCGCCAGCCACCGATCTGGTGCCGGTCATCCTGACCACGTCGCAACCCAACGTGCTTGCCGTGCCCGGCAACCTGCCCGTCAAGGACCTGAAAGAGTTTGTGGCCTGGGCCAGGACCCAGGGTGACAAACTCAGCTACGCATCAGTCGGCGCCGGCAGTTCATCGCACCTGTCGATGGAACTGTTCCTCACCGCGGCCAATCTGAAGGCAGTGCACGTGCCGTACAAGGGCTCGCCACCGGCTGCGATGGCGGTTGCGGCCGGCGATGTGCAGCTGCTGCTGACCGTCGCACCCGCGCTTTTGCCACTGGTCCAGGACGGCAAGCTCAAGCTGCTGGCCGTCACAGGCACACAGCGCCTGGAGTCGATGCCAACCCTGCCGACCATTGCCGAATCCGGCTATCCGGGCTTTGAAGCGCTGGCGTGGAACGGCCTTTTCGTGCCGACTGGCACGCCGGCCGCTGTCGTCAACAAGATCAATGCCGATGTCAATGCGGTGCTGAAAGATCCGGCGGTGCGCGCATCCCTGATTCGCCAGGGCTTGGTGCTCGGCGGCGGCACCCCCGCGGAGTTCAAGAAATTCATCGACAGCGAAGGCACCAAGTGGGGCGCGATCATCAAGAAGGTCGGCATCACCGTCGATTGAGATCTGAACCGGTCGACGACTCCACGAAAGGATTGCGCAGGATCGGCTGACCCCGATCGCGCCGCGCTTGGATGAACCAAGCGTACGTGCCCGGCACTGACGCGGCAAATCCTGACAAGCATTTGCGAAACGTGCCTATGGCTGTTGAGCGCGGTGGTACGAATATTGAGTTCGGGCCAACGCTGGATCGACGACATGAGAGCACGCGCAAAGATTTCAAATCCAAGACTTCCTGTCAACGTGATCTGTCGAATTGCAGCCGGGCTGGCGCTGGCTGCAAATTGCCTGGCGGCACAGTCCGCACCAGCACCGAGCAACTCGATGATCGAACGCGGCGCATACCTGGCCGCAGCCGGCGACTGCGCAGCCTGCCATACCGCGAAAGGCGGCGCACCATTCGCTGGTGGTCTGTACATGCCCACACCGTTCGGTGAAATCTCGACCCCGAACATCACACCGGACCGGCGCACCGGCATCGGTGCCTGGACCGACGAACAGTTCTACCGCGCGATGCACGACGGCATCGGACATCGAGGCGAATATCTGTATCCGGTGATGCCATTCCCCTGGTACACCATCGTCACCCGAGAAGATGTGTCGGCGATCCGCGCCTACCTGCAGACCGTCCCGGCAGTCAGCAAGGCGAAAGAGCCCAATCGACTCAAATTTCCGGCGAGCATCCGCAGTTCGTTGCTGGCATGGCGGCAACTTTTCTTCAAGGCACACGATTTCAAAGGCGACCCGGCGCAATCCGACGCGATCAATCGCGGTGCCTATCTAGTCAATGGCCTGGCGCATTGCGGCGAGTGCCACAACGGCCGCCCGGCGCTCGGCGCGACGTCCGGGCACCGCGAAGCACTTGCCGGCGGTGTCATCGACAACTGGTATGCGCCGAATATTTCTTCAGATGCACGCAGCGGCGTCGGCAGTTGGTCCAACCAGCAGATTGCCACCTATCTGAAAACCGGCGTTTCACCAGCCGGCGGCGTGGCAGCCGGACCGATGGCGGAAACTGTTCACAGCCTGAGCAAGCTCACCGATGACGATCTGCTCGCGATGGCCGCCTACCTGAAGACCACCGAGCCGCAGACCAGCCCGCAGGGCAAGCAGCACGAACTGTTCAGTGGCAGCAACGCACGCGGTGGCGACACCTATGTGAGCTTCTGCGCATCGTGCCACGGTGTGAACGGAGAAGGACTGGCGGGTGCGATTCCGGCGTTGAACAACAACGGTGCAGTCAAGGCCGCGGGTCCGCAGGATGTGATCAACGTCGTGCTCGGTGGGCTGCAGGCGCGCAAACGCTACGCACCCATGCTGGCGATCGGCGCCGGCATGACCGACGAGCAGATAGCCGATGTCGTCAATTTCGTTCGCCAGAACTGGGACAACCACGCACCACCCACCGCGCAGGCCGGCATGGTGGAGAAGTTGCGCACCGCCACCACCACCTCGCTAAATCCCGCGTCGCCAATCGATTGCGCGAATCAGCTGCTGTCAACGCAGGCAAAGTTGATCAGTCAACAAGTCGATGCGTCGGCCCATGGCCTCGGCGACGTGAATGACGCCGAGATGCCGGCCCGGGTGCCGGATCTGATCAAGCAAGCCCATCAGCACGCTCCGAAGGCAGCGCCCGCCGACCTGGTCAATGGCTTGACCGCCGGTTATTGCAAGGCCCAGTTTTCGAGCGGACAGACCGACCGCAGCGAGCGGGCCCTGCGACTCGGCCATTTCAGCGAACTGGTCTACAGCGCTGCCAACGGGCAGAAATTCAAATGAATGGCTCGGGGATCAGGTGTTTGACGGACTGCGCACAGGGATCCTGTGGAGTCTTTGCTCGGCTGCTTGTCTGACGCAAATGACCGCGACCATTGCCAGTAGGCCCGCAGCCAGTGCGCAAGCGGCTGAGCGGCAATGGCTCGCCGGAATCCACGGTAGTGACAACACTTCTTGGAGTGGCCGTGATGATGCTCGCCCACTTCTTGAGCTCGGTGACTCGCTGCTCCGTTCGAGTGATCAGAGACTGAGTATTGCGGGACTCGATCGCCGGATCGTCGTGCGCGCTCATCGCGACACGCCCCACTTCCAATTGCGGATCTCCGGCATGTCCTCGCCATGCTGGTCGATGTAGAGCTTGTGTTCGACAAGCTTGTCCCGCACCATCTGCTTCAGGTAGGCGCCCTTGCTGCCGAGATGCGGCAGGCGGTCGACGACGTCCTGCACAAGATGGAAGCGGTCCAGATCGTTCTGCACCCGCATGTCGAAGGCCGTGGTGATGGTGCCCTCTTCCTTGTAACCGCGCACGTGCAGATTGCGGTTGGTCCGGCGATAGGTCAGCCGGTGCACCAGCCAGGGATAGCCGTGGAAGCCGAAGACGATGTGCTTGTCCTTGGTGAAAAGGGAATCGTATTCCGCCTCGCTCATCCCGTGCGGATGCTCACTGGCCGGTTGCAGCTTCATCAGATCGACGACGTTGATGACCCGGATCTTCAGCTCGGGCAGATGCTCGCGCAGGATCGACACGGCCGCCAGCGTTTCCAGCGTCGGTGTGTCTCCACAACAGGCCATCACCACGTCCGGTTCGCTA
>JBDTQC010000364.1:0-4254 GCA_039932405.1 Ideonella sp. | reverse complement strand
TGCGAGCAGCAACTGCTGGCCAGCGTGCCTGGATTGCTGGAGCGGTTGTTCGCACGCACGCACACCGAAGCCGATACCGGAACCGGCCTGGCAAGCGACAAGGCAGCTGTTGGGCAGTCCGACCAGTCAGCCGATATCGGCCAGACCCTTCAGAACGTCCTGCTGGCTGAATTGAATACCCGCTTGCAACCGCTGCTCGGAATGATCGAGGCGCTGCAAACCGCCACCACAAGACCGTCATGAACAGAATTTTCGGCTTCTCCGCCATGCTGGTCGGCCTGATTGCGGTCGGCTGGATTGCCTGTGGCTATGTGGGCAACAACGCGCTGGCGTTGACGATGTGCCTGCTGATCGGGGCGTTTTATCTGATGGGCGTGCTGGAGCTGCACCGCTTCCGCCTGGCCACAACCAGCCTGCAGACTGCGCTGGGCGCCCTGCCAAGGCAGTTGCCGCGGCTGGCCGACTGGCTGTCCACCATTCACCCCTCGTTGCAGAACCCGGTCCGGCTGCGCATTGAAGCTGAAAGGGTGTCCCTGCCCGGCCCGGCCATGACGCCGTATCTGGTCGGGCTGCTGGTCTTGCTCGGCATGCTGGGAACCTTTCTCGGCATGGTGCTCACCCTCAAGGGTGCGGTGATGGCGCTGGAAACCACCACCGACCTGCCGACCATCCGCGCCGCGCTGGCAGCACCGGTGAAGGGCCTGGGCCTGGCATTCGGCACCTCGGTTGCCGGTGTGGCGGCCTCGGCCATGCTGGGCCTGGTGTCGGCGCTGTACCGCCGTGAGCGCATGCAGGCCGCGCAGCTGCTCGACACACAGATCGCCACCAGCCTGCGGATCTTTTCACTCGCCTACCAGCGCCAGCAAACGCTCGAGGCCTTGCAGCAGCAGGCCAAGGTGATGCCCGATGTGGTCGACAAATTGCAAGCCATGATGGTGCAGATCGAGCAGCGCAGCGAAGGGCTGAACGAGCGCCTGCTGGCCGGCCAGGATCATTTCTACCAGCATGGCCGGACATCGTTTGCCGATCTGGCCGCATCGGTCGACCAGACGCTGAAGCACAGCCTGATCGAAAGCGCACGCTGTGCCGTGACCACGATCGAGCCAGTCGTCGCTTCCACGCTGGCGGGCATCACGCAGCAAAGCTTCGCATTTCAGCAGCGGCTGACCCAGATCGTCGAGCAGCAACTGGACAGCCTGGCCGGCCGCTTCGAGCAAGGCGCGACCGCGCTGCTGGCTTCGGTCGAAGACCGGCACGCGTCGGCACAGCGCGAAAACAAGAGCTTGCTGTTGGAGCTGACGCAGCAGACCGGTGCCCTGCACGAGCAGATGACGGCCAAGGCCGAGCACCAGATCGACCACTTCAAGAATCAATCGGCTTCGCTGTTGCTGGCGGTGGACCGATCGCATGCCAGCCTGCAGTCCGATTCGGCCGCCAGCGACCAGCAACGACTGGCTGCATGGACCGGCTCACTGACGGCGCTGGCGGCCACGCTGCAACATGAATGGCAGCAGGCCGGCGCCCAGACGCTGGCCCAGCAGGAGCAGATCTGCAAGACGCTTGAACAAACTGCACGCGCCGTTCAGACCCAAGCCGAGGCGCATGCCCGAGACACCATCACCGAAGTGTCACGACTGATCACAACCGCCTCGGAGGCGCCCCGCGCTGCCGCCGAAGTGGTCGACGCAATGCGCGAGAAGCTCTCCGACAGCATGGCGCGCGACAACGACCTGCTCGAGGAACGCAGCCGAATCATGGGCACGCTGAATGCGCTGCTCGACGCCATCAAACTGGCCGCAACCGAACAACGCAGTGCCATCGACGGCCTGGTCGGCTCGTCTGCGGCCATGCTGCAGCAGGCCGGGGCTCAGTTCAACCGGCAGATCGAGGCGGAGTCCGTCAAGATGACCGAAGCGTCCGGTCAGCTGGTCAGCAGCGCCGTAGACGTGGCCAGCATGGGCGAAGCCTTCGGCGTGGCGGTGCAGTTGTTCAGCGAGTCCGGCAGCGCCATCACCAGCCAGCTGCAGCAGATCGAGGCGGCGCTCAACAAGTCGACCACGCGCAGCGATGAGCAGCTTGCCTACTACGTGGCGCAGGCGCGCGAGATCGTCGATCTCAGCATTTCGTCGCAGAAGCAGATCGTCGAAGACCTGCAGCAACTTGCCGTTCAACGTCAATCGCCGCGGGTCGGCGAGGCCGCCTGATGGACGAGCTCGACGCCGGCTTCGAGCAGACCTCGGCTCCGGTCTGGGCCGTGTTCGGCGACCTGATGTCGGGCTTGCTCGGCGCCTTCGTGCTGATGCTGGTGGTGGTGCTGGGCATTCAGCTGGAACTGGTGAGCTCGCTGGAATCGGAGGTGCAAAAGCGCCAGATCGAAGAGCAGCGGCGCATCACGCTGGAAAAGGCCCTGGCCGTGCCGCTGGCCAGCGGACGCGTCACCTTGAACAACGGCCGCATCGGCATCAGTGGCAGTGTCCTGTTCTCGCTCAACTCAGACCAGTTGCAGCCCGAGGGAAGGGAATTGCTGAAGAGCCTGACCGCTCCGCTGACGACCTACCTGAGTAGCAGAGACGAACTGCTGATGGTCAGCGGCTTCACCGACGACCGCCTGCTGCGCGAAAGCAACAAGCAATTCGCAGACAACCTGGAGCTGTCGGCCCAACGCGCATTGACCGTCACCCGCGCATTGATCGACGAAGGCCTGCCATCCTCGTCGGTCTTCGCCGCCGCCTTTGGCCGCGAGCAGCCGGTGGCATCCAACGCCGATGCCGACGGGCGCGCCCGCAACCGGCGCGTCGAGATGGCACCCGTTCCCAGATCGTCCGATGTCACCAGCCCGGCCGGCAAGTGAAGGTTTGAATGCTCAGAGCCAGGATGAGCAGCCTGAGGAGCGCATTGCCGGCTTGCGCGAGCGCGGCGCGCATCACGCCGACCCGGCGCGCTTTCGCTACCTCGAAGCCTTGGCGCGACGCGCGCAAGCGCATCAGGGTGCCGTCAGACAAGCGCTCGACGCGCGCCTGGTTTTGTGCGTGGCTGCTTACCTGGCAACACATGAAAATTCAGACACCGGATCCGGACCTCCGGGCACCGGTCTCGAATCACACCGACAGCGCGGCCCGTTGGGCCAACTGGTCGACTACATCGACCAGCAGGCCAGCACCCCGGACGCAGGCCCACCGAGTGCCGGCGCGGCGCTGCCCGACTTGAAAACACTGAGGCAGTTCAGGAGCACCTGGACCAGCCTCAGCGTCGACCGGCAATTGAGCCGATCCAAGGAGCAGGTTCCCGACAATCCGGGGCCGCTCAATTCACACCTGCTGGTGCTCCGATCGCTCAAGCTGATGCAACAAGTCTCGCCAGCGTATCTGACCCGATTCATGTCCCACGTCGAAGGTTTGCTCTGGCTCGACCAGGTCAGTTTCGGCGGACTGCCCACGACCGGAAAAACGGTGCTGCGCCAGAGCGAGAAAAAGCGCAAGCCGAACCGCGGCAAGACAGGCCAGGAGCGGCGATAGCGCGATAGTGCGCATTCAACGGTCGGGTGCCTGGTCCGGGATCAGCCGCTTGCCATAACAGATGGTGTCGTCTTCTGCATAACCGATGGCGTCATAAAAGTTGCGTGCCAGCTGGTTGGCCGACCGCATTTGCAGATTGATCTTCGGACATCCCAGCGCCAGCAGACCTTGCTCGACACAACGCATGATGGCCTCGCCGTAGCCCTTGCGCTGATGCTCGGGATGAACACCAAGGTAGTTGACCCAGCCACGGTGACCGTCGTAGCCGGCCATCGCCGACGCGACGATGGCGCCGTCGACAACGCCGACAACGAACAGCTCGCGCTGCACCTGCAGCTTGCGCCGGATGTCGGCCACCGGATCGTTCCACGGCCGAGTCAGGCCACAGGCCTGCCAAAGCCGGATCACGGCATCCTGATCCGACTCGACAAAGCTGCGGATCTTCATCGCGCAACGATCGTCATCTGATGGCGATAGAAGGTTGCCCATTTCAACGTGCCGGTGTGATCTTCCACAACTCACCGTTGCGCTCGTCGGTCACGACGTACAACGCACCGTCCGGGCCTTGCTTCACATCGCGGATGCGCTGCTTGCGTTCGCTCAGCAGATGCTCCTCGCCCACCACGCGGTTGTCTTCGATCACCAGACGCACCAGCGCCTGGCTGCGCATGCCACCGATGAACAAGTTGCCGCGCCAGGCCGGAAACCTGTCGCCTTCGTAGAACGCCATGCCCGACGG
>JBDTQC010000363.1:0-4255 GCA_039932405.1 Ideonella sp. | reverse complement strand
TTTCTGGTGGCAATCGCGACATGAGCGTGACGCGCGCATTCGACAGCGCCGCCGCTGCCGACGTACCCTTGCATGCGAAGGTCTGGACGCCGCGCGGCGGCGAACGCTGCGAGCTCCCGACCAACGAACTGTCGAAGGCGTGGGAGCCGCAGGAGGCGCAGCAGACCACCCGCAGCATCGTGTTCCCAAAGCGAAATTTCACATTCATTGCCGCCGCGACCGAGCGCGAGGTGGCTCTGGATGATCGTGACCACGGTGGACTCGCCACCATGGGGCTGATGCAGTGTGCGGACGAGGGCGTTCCCAGTTCAAGCGGCCTCGTCACTGCACAGGATCTGGCCACCTGCGCGCAAGAGCATGTCGGCCGGAACGTCCGGAGCATCAATGCCCGCCTGAAGGGCAAAGAGTACCTTCCGCATCACTTGACGGTATACGGCAACGGCGAAAAAATTCTGACCATCGGTGCCATCGCGCTCGCGGTTGACGCATCGCCGCAGGCTCAGTCCACCACAACCTCTGGCAGCAGGGCGGACAGGGTTGTCACTGCCTTTCAGAAGTTTGCCGCCAGCTCCAATGGCAACTGGGGCTTGCGCGTGGAACCCAGCACCTACAGCGCACCCGTGGGCCAGCCGGTGAGGCTTCGCTTCCAGACCAACCAGCCCGGTTATGTGCAGCTGCTCTATGTCGGGTCCGACCGCCAAGAAATTAGCCGAGTCTGGCCGGCCGACGGTCAGACCCGACGCCTCAACGGGCCGGCCGGGGAATTGCCTGTCAGCCTCACTCTCAGCGCGCCCGCCGGGGAGAACATCTTGCTGATGGTATTGAGTCAGGAGCCGTTGAACCTCGTTCCCATTCTGAAAGGAGGTAGCGCAGCGGCGTCTCCCGCCGTCCTTCAGCAATTGAGTTGCGAATTCATGCGCCAGCGCAACATCGTGGCAAAGGAAGACACCGCTGGGCCAGGAGCCTGCGCGGGAGATGCCGCAGCAACCGGCAGCCCAGTGTCCGGTTCAGTTGGCGTCGACGGGTACACAGCTCGGATGATCACGCTCACCGGCACGCCGTGATCGTTGCTAGAGAATCGGCTGGTGTCAGTGGCCCATGAAGCGCTTGCGATAGATTGCCGGCAGTTCGTTCAGATCGATCATCAGCGGCAGGTCGGCAACGCCGAAGTCGGGATCCCAGGCCGGTGCGCCGAGCACGCGCGCGCCGCAACGCAGATAGCCCTTGATCAATGGCGGTGGCTCGACGTCCAGATCGCCGTTCAGGTCATCCACCGGCAACCGCAGCCGGGCCTGCACCAGGCGCTCAGGCGCCGCCAGGTATTTCTGGCGCAGCGTGTTCCACAGGCTTGCCGCCACATGGCCGCCGTCACCCATCGGCACGCTGGCGCAGCCGATCATCATGTCGAGACCGTTGCGCTGCATGAATTCGCCGAGAGAGGCCCACAAAAGCAGGATCACACCACCCTGGCGCCAGCCTTCGGCGGTGCACGAGCGGCCGAGTTCGGCCATGCGCGGCCGCAGCGCCGCCAAGCGGTCGAGATCGAACTCGGATTCGGTATACAGCCCGCCGGTGCGTTTTGCCGCAGCAGGCGTCAGCACCCGGTAGGTGCCGACAACCTGCGAAGGCGCATCGTCGGTTTCCGCGGTGCGAACGATCAGGTGTTCACAGGCCGCATCGAAGCGATCGATGTCGTGCCCGTCGGGCGAGCCCTTGAGCGGCGAGAGATGGGCACCCATCTCGTCGGCAAACACCTGGTAGCGCAGCCGCTGCGCCTGCACGACATCGTCGGCGTTGCGAGCCCACAGAACTTCGAGCGGTGCGGCCCGCACGCGCTGGCCGCGCCGGCCGAGCCTGGATTCGAGGGCCGCGACATCCGCGGGGCTTGGGATTTGGTTTGTATGCATGTCCCGAATGCTGAGCCGCCAACTTGACGACCCTGTGACGGCGGCATGAAGTTACCGTGACAGTCTCGTTCTGGCGCACCCTCAGAAGGCGATACGGCCGCGGACGATGTCCCACCACAAACGCCAGTCGCCGATGAAGCTGTAGCCGGGGTATTTGAAGGTGGCCGGTCGGTTGTGTTCGAAAAAGAAGTGGCCGACCCAGGCGAAGGCATACCCCTGCACGAGGGCCACGGCGATCAACCACCAGGCCTGAGTCAGGATGGCCGCAAACACCAGCACAATCGCAATGCTCGACCCGGTGAAATGCAGGCGCCGCGACGTGCGGTTGGCGTGCTCGGCGAGGTAGAACGGGTAGAAATCGGCAAAGCGCGTGAAGCGGGTTTCAGTGGTCACGAAGGGGCTCCCGGTCGGCTTTGGGTGGGACAACGGCGGCGGAACTGAACGGACCCGCGGCGGCTCATTCTGGGCCCTCGGGGTCTTGGGCTGGCATCGCGCCTCGAAACTGCGCTTGCCGCACACGCCACAACCTGCGATCCACCGGTTCGACCGATTCGTCCACCACCGATTCCTCAGGCGTCACCTTGGAACTGCTGCATGAACGGTATATCAGTGCACCCTGCGTCGCGACCGAGTTGCGAAAGCATGGTTGTCACTTGACCGCGATGGTGGGTTTGATGATTGAAAACATGGCTGACAAGTACCCATTGAGGCACGGTTCGGGAAAGGCCGTCAACCTTGCTCGTATAGGTGAGTGAGCGCGCCAGCCAATCCGCCGACAGCGACTCCACCCACTGCGCCAAACGGTCGTCAATGCGCTGTCGCTCGGCTTGCAACGCAGCGAAGCCTCCAAAGAGATCTTCTGCGAGCGATGGAACTTCCCTCGGTTCGCCCGTGAATCGGGACAAGAACGCGAGATCAGCGTAGGCGATGTGATTCAGAGTCAGGTAGATTGACTTGAAGAATGCACTTCGATCTGCGTACAAGTCGGACTCGGGCATTGCGGCGCAGGCCGCGTAGACCTTGCGGTTCATCCACCCGTTGTACGTTGCCATCAATCTGCAGTAATCGGTATCGATCATGATGAAGTCGTGAAGTCCGATAACGTGCAGAAATCGTCTTGCTGTGACGTCTACCGGAGAGTGAACCGGGCTGGCGCTCCGGGTTGAACGACATGTCAGGCAGCGCTCTCGGCGCCACCCAGTTGATGTCCTTGTCCAGCGATGGCGACGCGGGATTCTGGGGTAGAGCAATTCAGGCCGATGGTGCATCCGAACGGACAGACAAGCATTGCCGCGCCAGCACCGTAGCTGGTTTTGCCAGGCCCGCGGTGAAGCCTGGCGCCTCGCGCAACCAGGTTGGCGACCGTGCCGTCAATGTCGTCGACTTCCCAATAGACAGTTGTGCCACCCACGCCACCAGGGCACTTCTCATCTGCCGGATGAAAGCCGTACAAGACGCCCGGTGCGCGCACGTAGGCGTAGCTTTCGTTCTCGTAATTCACGTGGGCGCCGAACAGCGCCGCATACCAACGCGCTGCGGCATGGATGTCTGGAACGAATAGAACCACAGATTCGACAAATTTGAGCATCGCGTGGACCTTGATTCGCGTCGCCTAGCTAGACAAGATGCCTTCGAAATTCGAGTAGCCCATTTGACTTCCGCTTGAGCGCGGGTTTGGATGCGCTGCGCGACCAGTTGAACTTGACATCTGCAAGCTGCCAGAACGGCTCGAATCCTCGCTGCGTAGCGACGAACCCTTGACTCTCGTAGAAGGCGCACGCGGTGTTGTTTTTGGCGAACGTGTATAGCCACAAGCTGCCGCACGACTCAGTCTTTGCCAACGCGAGGAGCTGTTTGCCGATGCCTTGACGATGGAAGCCGACTCGCACATACAACAAGTTTACTGACTCAGAGTTTGAAGCAAGGACACCAACAGTGTGCCCCGCAAGCCTTGCGAGTCG
The DNA here is from genome assembly GCA_039932405.1 of Ideonella sp. Classification (GTDB taxonomy): domain Bacteria; phylum Pseudomonadota; class Gammaproteobacteria; order Burkholderiales; family Burkholderiaceae_C; genus Ideonella_A. The sequence continues at coordinate 387 of JBDTQC010000363.1, read as the reverse complement.
TACTCGGTTCGTGGGCGCAATCTCGCGCCAGAAGTACTCGATCTGAGCTTCAATCGGATTCGAGTCGGTGATACCCACCCCGAACTCGAAGCTTTCGCGCCACATCCGCACGACATCCGTAACCTCGTGCGGTTGGAGATCCTCGACTTCGGACATTGTTGGATACACGCAGAATTTGGGGTTGCGACGCCTAGAAAAGATGGCTTCGTGATTTCGGGCGGTCCGGCCCACTCGACAACGTAGGTTGCGCGCCAGGGGCGTGCCGAGCTACACCAGTGCAACCGGTCGATGGTCGACCAGTGCAATGAGAATTCGCGAGGAGCCCGACCATGGAGAAATCTATCACTGTGTACGTCGGTTTGGACGTTCACAAAGATGCACATCATC
>JBDTQC010000362.1:0-4258 GCA_039932405.1 Ideonella sp. | reverse complement strand
CGCCCGGTCGCGCCCGCGCAAGCTGCTGACCGTCATCACCAAGAGCAACGCCCAGCGCCACGCGATGGTGATGTGGGACGAGATCGCGCTGCAGATTTCCCGAGAATTTCCGGACGTCAAATGGGACAAGGAACTGGTCGATGCGTCGACCGCGCGAATGATCAATCGGCCGGCCTCGCTGGACACCATCGTCGCGACCAACTTGCACGCTGACATCCTGAGCGATCTGGCCGCGGCACTCGCCGGCAGCCTGGGCATCGCACCGACCGGCAACATCGACCCGGAGCGCCGCTACCCGTCGATGTTCGAGCCGATCCACGGCTCGGCCTTCGACATCATGGGCAAGGGCCTGGCCAACCCAGTGGGCACCTTCTGGTCGGTCGTGATGATGCTCGAGCACCTTGGCGAAGCCGATGCCGCCCGGCAACTGATGAACGCCATCGAGCACATCACTGCCAATACGAAGCTGCACACCGCTGATCTGGGTGGCACTGCCACCACGGTGCAGGTCACCGAAGCGGTCTGCCGTCATCTCAGGACTTCACGCGTTGAAGCACCCCTCGCTGTCTGAATCCGATCAAGGAGACACCGTGTTCCAAACTCGTCCAATCGCCATCCGGCCCATTCAAATTCGCCTGATCCTGGCCGCAACAGCGGCGGTGCTATGTCTCGGCCCTACGCTTGCACGTGCGCAGGTCTGGCCCGAAAAGCCGGTGACGCTGATCGTGCCGTTCCCCGTGGGCGGCACCACCGACGTGCTGGCCCGTGCCCTGGCCGAGAAGTTGCAGCAGTCGCTGGGTCAACCGGTGATCGTCGAGAGCAAGCCCGGAGCTGGCGCGACCCTCGGCGCCGACTATGTGGCGAAGGCCAAGCCGGACGGCTACACCTTGCTCGTCGGAGCGGTGCACCACACGATCGCGACCAGCGTTTACAAGAAGCTTTCTTATGACTTCCAGAAGGATTTTGCGCCATTGACGATCATTGCGATGGTGCCCAACGTGCTCGTCGTGAGAGCTGATTCCCCTGCCAAAAACGTCACCGAGCTGGTGGCGCTGGCGAAAGCCGCCAAGCCGGAGCTGACCTACGGCTCCAACGGCAACGGCACGGCGCAGCACCTGATCGGCACGCAGTTCCAGAACCAGACGGGCACGACGCTGCTGCACGTCCCATACAAGGGCAGCGGCCCGCTGACGACCGATTTGCTGGGCGGCCAGGTGACGATGTCATTCGACACCATCACGCCGGTTCTGCCACACATTCAAGCGGGCAAGCTGCGGCCGTTGGCGGTGACCACGGCCAAGCGCTCGTCGGCGCTGCCCGATGTGCCGACCATGGCCGAGGCGGGACTTGCCGGTTTCGACATCGGCACCTGGTTCGGTGTGCTCGCGCCGGTAGCAACCCCGAAACCGGTGCTCAAACGCTTGTCAGACGAAATGATCAAGATCATCCACTCAGCCGACTTTCAGAAGCGAATGGCGACGATCGGTGCCGAACCGATCGGCAGTACGCCGGAGCAAATGGCCAAGCAGATCAAGGACGAGACTGAGAAATTCGCGAAGCTGGTCAAGCAAGCGAACGTCGTCATCGAATAGTGGCCGAGGACGATTCGGAATGAGCGTGCACCCAGCCATCGTCAGCCATCTTCCGAATCGTTGTTTGGTCAAGTTCTTCTACCGGGTCGCTGGCCGCTGATCAGTTCGCCGAGACCGAAGACGGGCATCGTCGCCCGCAGCCAGTCAACCGCCCTGGCCCGCCAGATTCAGGCGATGTGACTTTCCCACCCAGAGCGCCGAGTCCCGGTGGACGCGCAGCTGGTCATCGGTATTCGGATGGACGAACACATCCAGGGTGTGGTGGTTCAGCGTGAGCCAGCCGACCACTTGAGAGAAGTTGGCAGCGCTGAAGGCCAGCTGATAGCTCCACATCGGGTGTGGTCCCACTGGCTTTTCGTGAAAGCGACCCATCTCGATCAGACCGGCGAATTTCATTTTCGATGGTCTTGCGCAGGGCCCACGCTGATTCGCGGCTCGACCATTCCCTGATCGCGGCGCCAGCTCTCAGGACTATCGAACTCGCTTGCGAGTTGCCATGGGCGGATGGTCACCGTTTTCAGCTTTGGGGTAGGCTCACGACCGGTGCCGGTCCATCCCGGCCTTCGAACGCTTACACCCCAGTAGCCACGAACCAGCTCAGCCATAGACAGGAAGAATCGAGATGCGCAGAAGCCCGAACATACCTGCCGGCACGGTCCATCGCCTGGCAATCGACAGCAAGGTGCTCGCGGGCAACCTGCTCGGGGACCCCACCCTGCGCACAATCGACGTCTACGTGCCGGCGGGGCATGACGGCCGTGGCCTTCCGTTATTGGTCGATCTTGTCGGATTCACCGCAGGCGGGCCGGCCCACACCAACTGGAAGAATTTCGGCGAAAACCTGCCCGAGCGACTCGACCGGTTGATGGCGACCGGCGAGATGCTGCCTGTCGTGGTGGCTTTCCCGGACTGCTTCACGCGGCTGGGTGGCAATCAATATGTGAACTCGGTCGCCGTAGGGCGCTGGGATGATTTCTTGCTGACCGAGGCGGTACCGTTCGTCGAGGCCTCCTTCGGCTGCGGTGGCGCGCGCCGGCGAGGCATCTTCGGCAAGTCGAGCGGCGGCTACGGCGCGATGGTCCATGCGCTGCTGCATCCAGACTTCTGGAGTGCAGCGGCAGTGCATTCCGGCGACATGGGTTTCGAGCTTCTCTACCGGCACGAATTCGTTCCGGTACTCCGGGCGCTCGCCAAGGAGCCCGAGATCGGCGAGTGGATCGATGCCTTCTGGAAAGCCAAGAAGGTCAAGGACAGCGATGTGCACATCCTCATGATGTTGGCGCAAGCCGCGAGCTTCGACCCCGACCCTTCAGTGCCCTACGGCGTTCGCCTGCCGGTGACGCTAGATACCTGCGAACTGATCCCGGAGCGCTGGGCAAACTGGATGGCCTGGGATCCTTTGAGCCTTGTCGAACAACACGGGCACGGACTGGCGCAGCTAAAGGCCTTGTACATCGATTGCGGCGACGTCGACCAATACAACCTGGTCTATGGCGCAAGGCGAATGCACAAGCGGCTCGTCGCCATGGAAGTTGCGCATGCCTACGAGGAATTCGGCGACGACCATAGTGCGGTCGACTACAGGATGGACATCAGCTTACCGATTCTGGCCAAGGCGCTCAGCTGAAAAAACCGGTGGCGCGCCTGCCTGAGTCATTTCGCGCCGCACGCGCACGTGCTCACGTTCAAGAACGAGGATTTCTCCAGCGTCCCGGACGTGCTGGCGGAAATGAAAGCCGATCCGCAGAAGTGCAACCGACAACACCATCGCAGGATGGTCCGGCCGACGAGCGATTGAAGCTTCACGATCTGCTACGGGATATCGGCAAGGAGATCGTCGATATCCTTCGTTGGATTCACGCCCGCATTTTCCAGTCTCGAGAAGCAGCCGCAGTCGGCGACGCCTGGCTGACGAGAAGCGCAAGGCCGGAGAACAGCTCGAAGCCAAGCATTTAACTATCGCAAGTGGAGAGTGAGAGACTTCGTCAAACACCTGATCTTCTACGAGCCCCGCCCCGAGAACTCCAGCGCACGCAGACGCGTTCAACTGAAACTTGGTGCCCCCGGCAGGAGTCGAACCCGCGACCTTCGGTTTACAAAACCGCTGCTCTACCAACTGAGCTACAAGGGCATTCGAGGTGCGGTTGCACGTCGAGAAAAAACAATTCTAGTCGGCTCCCGCAGCGCGACTATTTGACTCGCTTCAGCGACGGGCGTGGTCCGGAAGGTGGGCTGGGTTCGGGGGGCGGCTGGTTTGAATCCTGAGCTTCGATGGTGACTCCGATGCTCGAAGACCGATCGTCGCTGGCCAATCGCAGCCCGCCCGGACGCAGCGTGCTGACATCGTGCGATGCTGTCGCGGGTTCGGCCGCATCGGCCTGTCCCTCAGTAGGCATCGGAAACGCCATCCCCTGGCCATTTTCGCGCGCGTAGATCGCGATCACGTGGTCGATGGGCACCTGAATCGCGCGTGAGACGCCGCCGAAGCGCGCCTTGAACTCGATCCACTCGTTGCCGAGTTTCATTCCGGTGGTCGCTTCGAAGCCGACGTTGAGGACGATCTCGTTGTTCTTCACATACTCCATCGGCACCTGCACCTGGGAGTCGACGAAAACGGCGATATAGGGCGTGAAGCCGTTGTCGGTACACCAGTCGTGCAACGCCCG
>JBDTQC010000361.1:0-4262 GCA_039932405.1 Ideonella sp. | reverse complement strand
GACAGGACCGTCGCGATGCTCTGCAAGCCGTCGCGCAGACCGACTTCGCGGATCACGGCCTGGGCGGGTAGATGAGGCATCAGATGGCTCTCCAGATCAAGTTTTGGCGTTGGGTTGGCAGTGTATGATTTCCATATCAAACATAAAATGGTGATTTGGAAGCCTATAAATTCCGTTTGGGAATTTAATTAGAGGGTTTTCCCCATGCGCGACCTCGACACGAAATCACTGCGCCTGCTGGTGGCGGTGTGTGATCACGGCAACATGAAGGACGCGGCGGCCCAAGCGCACATCGAGCCGTCGGCCATCAGCAAACGCATTGCACAGCTGGAGGCCGCGGTTGGCACCCAGATACTGGTGCGCGGGCGCCGCGGCGCGGTACCGACACCCGCGGGCCGCGCACTGCTCGAGCATGCCCGTAGCCTGCTGTTCACACTCGACCGTATCGAGGCCGACATGGCCGCGTTCAAGGGCGGCATCAAGGGCCAGGTGCGCCTGGTGGCCAGTGCCTCGGCGATCGCCGAGTCGCTGCTCGACGACCTCACGGCGTTCATGCGTGCGCCTGATCACCAAGGCATCAAGGTGGACATCGAGGAGCGCTTCTCCAAAGATATCGTGAGCATGGTGCGCGACGGCGCGGTCTCGCTCGGCGTGTGCTGGAGCAACATCGATTTCGGCGGGCTGGAGCACCGGCCGTACCGGCGCGACGAACTGGCACTGGCCGTGCCGCCGGGTCACCCGCTGGCGCAGCGCACATCGTTGAGCTTCGAAGAGACCCTGGGCTACGATCACGTGGGTCTGCAGCCCTCCACGGCGGTACACACCATGCTGCACCGTGCGGCGTCCAAGCTCGGACGCCGCATGAGCTACCGGGTGGTGGTATCCAACTTCGACGCTGCGTTTCGCGTCGTGGCCGCGGGGCTGGGCATCAGCGTGGTGCCACTCCAGGTCAGCGGCATCTATGTTTCGGCCGGGCAAGTCCGCATCGTCCCGTTGTCGAACGACTGGGCCCAGCGTGAGTTCGCGGTCTGCTACCGTCGGCATGGCGATCTGACCCCGGCGGCAGAACGACTGCTCGAGTTCCTTGTTCATCAAGCTGCATCCGAAAATGTCCTGTGAAGGGTCCTCGACACAAGCTCAGGCGGATCAACTGTTTCCGTGCCGGCCCAGTCCTCGTGTCCGATTCCTGCGTTTTCGATACAGAATTCTGTCCGGGCGAAGCGTCTTCGACATGCACAAGGGCATCGGCACATCGACGATTGCCAGTGTTGGTTCGACCTCGCGGCATCCGCATGAGCTCGGCTTCAAGGTGGCGCGGGTGGTTCACGCGATGACTAGACCCGATCGCGCGACTGATCAAAACGCTGCCAAGCGCATCTTTCTGCGCATTGCCGAGCCGGGCACGACAGACAAGGTCCTTGCCCTGCCGGAGCGCCATACCGCGTGACCCCCGCCCCGAGCGCCGTCGCGGCGGGCACCTTCCGGTCGCTGCGCATCTACAACTACCGCGTCTGGGCCAGCGGCGCGATCGTGTCGAACGTGGGCACCTGGATGCAGCGTACCGCGCAGGACTGGCTCGTCCTGACGCAGCTGACGCACCACAACGCGACCGCCGTGGGCATCGTGATGTCGCTGCAGTTCGGGCCGACGGCGCTGCTGCTGCCGTTCACCGGGTTTGTGGCCGACCACTTCGATCGGCGCAAGGTGCTGATTGCGACGCAAGCCGCGATGGGATTGCTCGCGCTCGGCTTGGGCATCCTCACCCTGGGCGGCTGGGTGCAGCTGTGGCAGGTCTACGTATTCGCGCTGTGTTTCGGCTGCGCGACGGCATTCGACGCGCCGGCGCGCCAGACCTTCGTCTCGGAGATGGTCGGCGAAGGCGACCTGTCGAATGCGGTTGCGCTCAATTCGACATCGTTCAATGCGGCCAGGCTGATCGGGCCTGCCGTTGCCGGCCTGCTGATCGCCGTGGTCGGCACCGGCTGGGTGTTCCTGATCAACGCGATTTCGTACCTGGCGGTGCTGGTATCGCTGAAGCTGATGCGGGTGCATGAACTGCACCGCGGCGTGAAGGCACCGCGCCGACCGGGCAGCTTCGTCGAAGGCTTTCGCTACGTCTGGCGCCGGCCCGACCTGAAGGTGTTGCTGTTGATGATGTTCCTCATCGGCACCTTCGGGCTCAACTTTCCGATCTTCCTGTCGACGATGTCCGTCACGGTATTCCACGTCGGATCGCGCGAGTACGGCCTGCTCGCGTCGACGATGGCGGTTGGTTCGGTCGCAGGCGCGCTGCTGTCGGCGCGCCGCGCCAAGCCGCGTCCGTCGCTGCTGATCGGTGGTGCGACGGTGTTCGGCTGCGGCATGGCGGTGGCCGCGGTGATGCCCAGCTTCGGGCTGTTCGCCGCGGTGCTGGTCGTCGTCGGCATCTCGGTGCAGACCTTCAACACGACATCCAACAGCACCTTGCAGTTGTCGACCGAGCCGGCCATGCGCGGCCGCGTGATGGCCATCTTCATGGCGATCGCGCTCGGCGGCACCCCGATCGGCGCGCCGTTGGTCGGCTGGGTCGCCGACCGGTTCGGCGCGCGCTGGTCGCTGGGCGTCGGGGCGGCGTCGGGCATCCTGGCGGCGCTCGCCGGTATCCATTACTTGGTGAAGCACCGCAAGCTGCGCATGCACATCGCGGGCCGCCGCGTTCGGTTCAGCCTGGACAAGGCAACGCACCCGACCGTTTAGTGCGCGCGCCAGTAGCAGGCCCTCGAACTCGTTTGGAAGCAGCGGTACGAGCACACCGGTATCAACGTAGACCACGTCAGATCCGCTCGGCCGTTGCTGAAGGTACTGAAGGCCGGTTCGCCCTGGCGGGCGCCCCAACCGGATCGGTCCGCCTCCGCTCAGCGCATCGACCGAGATGCCACCTCGCGTCACCAACAGCCGGCCGGCCTGCGCAAGGCTCTGCGCCACCTGCCTGACCTGCGGCATCAGTGGGCGCCATGCGCCGCCTGGCTGAACCAGCGCGCGAGCCACCTCTGACGGGCAGATGGTTGCCGCCTCCTGGCGTTTCATCAGCAGCTCGAAAATCTTGTCTTCGATGGCGGCCATCCCAGGCACATCAGTCACAGACGGGCCCTCAGCCGCAGCGTGTGTGCCGGCCGTCGCAGTGCCGGAGTGGGGGATCGGGTGCATGACGGCTGGTTCCTGGTCGCCAGTATGCAGACGGTTGCGCGGGGCACTTGTCCGAAAACATGCGGAGCAGCCGCAGGACAACGGGAACAGCGCGCGGCCGACCCCGTGCGGCGCTTGTCCGCTATCGTTCATCGATGCGGCGCAATCAGGCCGCGCCGACCAGCACCCAGCGAGGCAGTCTGATCATGCACATCCCCCACCTGAACGCGAGCGTAGAGACCTGCCACTGGGGCGCCTTCGACGCAGCGCTGCCGCCGGTGATGACGGTCAAGAGCGGACAGCGCTTCACCGTCGACACGGTGAGCGGCGGCGCCGCAGTCCTGCCACCGTCAGGTTTCCACATACCGCCCGAGTTGCTCGACATCCATGCGCGCAGCCCGTTGCTCGGGCCGGGTCATATCCTGACCGGCCCGATCGCGGAGGCAGGCTCGGCCCCCGGCGACACGCTGGAGGTGCGCATCATCGACGTGCGATTGCGCCAGGACTGGGGCTACAACGTGATCCGCCCGCTGGCAGGAACGCTGCCCGAAGAGTTCGACGCCTACCGCCACCTCAACATCCCGCTCGACGCCGAGCGCATGGCAGCCCGGCTGCCCTGGGGCCTGGATCTGCCGCTGCACCCCTTCTTCGGCGTGATGGGTGTGGCGCCGCCGCCGCACTGGGGACGCATCAGCACGATCCAGCCGCGCGCCCATGGCGGCAATCTTGACAACAAGGAACTGCGGCCCGGCAGTTCTCTGTTCCTGCCGGTGTACGCAGTCCGCTGTCTGGAGTCAGGGGTCAGGTCGGGGCCAGCCTACACATCAAGCCGATAAACGTCGGCCGCGGCCCGTTCCTTTGCGCTGTGTGCGCCGAGTGCCTCGCTCCAGGCCGGATCGCCGGCATCCTGGGTCGGTTTCAGCCCGCGGGTCATCTGGCCCACTTCTTCGGAGCCGGCGTCGAACTCGCCGACCTCTTCACGGCTGTCCAGAAACAGCCGGGCGACCATCGATCCGCCTGATTCGATGATCACCAGATAACGTGCCGGCTGGCGGTGCGGCCCGCCATTCGGCTGGTGTTGCGATTCGATTCCGTAT
>JBDTQC010000360.1:0-4268 GCA_039932405.1 Ideonella sp. | reverse complement strand
GTGTGGCCTCGACGGGCAAGCTGAAGATCCTCACGTCCTGCCCGAGTTGTCTGCAGGGCTTGACCCGCTACGGCAATGATCTGGAAAATGGCCTGCTCGAGGCTGACTACATCGTCATCGAAATGGCCAACAAGATACTCGGCGAGAACTGGATGCCGGACTATGTGGCGCGTGCCAACAAGGGCGGCATCGAGCGGGTGCTGGTGTAGCGCGAACGCTTGGCACCACGGGTGAAGCGCCCGTGATGCAGTCAGTGGGCGCGGGAGCCGCACGCGCTCACTGCCGCTTGAAGACCAGGTCTTTGTTGCCGTTCAGAACGCGCAGCGTCTGCGGCTTGTCGCCATCGCCGAATACGAACTCGAGCGCGCTGTAGCGGCTCACGAAGTGGCGTGGAGCCATGGGCAGCAGTTCGAACTCCTGCTGCGCGGTCTCCTGCATCCACAGCCGCCCGTCACGCAGGCGCACATCCAGCGCGTACCGGATGTCGCGCGAATAGCTGCCGACCAGGCGTGACAGCGCATCCGCCGGCAACACCATCAGATTGAAGTCTTCCTCGCTGAGCACCGGGTCGAGCGCCTTCAGCGCCAGACTGCGCGTTTCGATGAAGGCATTCGACAGCACGACTCCGCCCCGCTGTCGGGCCGGCTCGATCCACATCGAGGTCGAGAAGCCGGCCGTCGCGCCATCCTGGTTGAACAGGGTACGGCGGCTGCCGTCGGCCGCGACGATCGTCGACAGCTCCCAGCCGAATCCGAAGGGATGCAGCGGGTGTTCGCCTTCGGTGCGGTATTGCAGACACATTGCAAACGCTTCGCGCAGCGGGTGATCGAAGCGGCCCAGCGCTGCCTCGACGAAACGGCCGACGGAAGTGATCGAGCCGATCAGACCGACGGCGCCGGCCATCGCGTCGAATCGCCATGCCAGTGCGCGCCGACGCTCGGCGTCGTGCGGACTGGCCAGGCGCGGTGCCAGTGCCAGGGATGCGCCGAGCGCGGCGCCGACCACTGCGAGATCATCGGTGGTCGGCAGCGGTCGATTCAGGCGCATGTCCTCGAGCTTCAGCGGGATCAGCACATGGCGATTCAGCGCTTCGTCAAAACTCAGGCCGAGCTGGCGCGACAGCACGATCGACAGCAGCCCGTAGCCGAAGTTGGAATATTCGAATCGCTCACCGCGCCCATCGACTGGTTTCCACTCACGCAGAAACTGGAACATTCGCGCTTCCGAGTAGCCGGGATACGGGTCGTCCATTTCGCGGGGCGACAGGTTGCCGGGCATCCGTGGCAGCCCGGATCGATGCGTCGCCAGATCGATCATGCGGATCGGCAGACCGGCCTTGTCGCGCAGGCGCAGGCCATCGGGCAAGAAACTCTCAACCGGCTCTTCAGCCGCGTAGCGACGCTTCAACAAGCCGTCAGCGAACAGCAGCGCGACAAAGGCCTTGGTCATCGATCCAAGCTCGAACAGCGTGTTGGCATCCACTGACGTCGGCTCGCCGCGTCGCATGACACCCACGGTATGCAACTTCAAGCCATCCGGACCGACGCTGGCCGCGGCAAAGCCGACACCGTCCTGTGCCAGTCGTGCACGCAGCGCCAGCTCGAGCGGGTCAGCAGTTGCAGCTGACGCAAAGGACGGCCACAAAGGCGTCGTGGCAAGCGACCCGACGCCAACCAGCAGGCGGCGGCGCAGAGCATTCGTGCAAAGGCCGGTCGACCGGCGGGTGTTGCGTGGCAATCTGGATTCGGACATCGGAGAGTGTGCAGGGCTGTGGCCGGCGGGCGATGATAACGGGCCAGATCCAAGTGCCCCGATCGGCTACGCACTTCCCACATCAGGTGTTATCAGCTCCGGACAATAATGATGTGATGGCCTGACTGCGCGACTCAACTGGCATGTCAGTGGCGTGACCGGACGTCGATGATCGCTGGCGAGCGTAGATCCCTGCTGCCCGTGGATCGCAGGTGCGCGCTGCGGGTTCAGTGGCCGATGTCATGGCAATCTCTCTGTTCAAGTCTGCCATGGCATGTGCAGAATGGCTCACATTCACGGGATGGCTCGCTTCGGCGACAGTCGGACCCTCATTTTCATTCAACATCAGGAGACAGCCTTGACCCGATTCTTCCAACGACGCCATGTTCTGGCCCTCGCGGCTGCCGCGCTGATTCCGGCTGCCGCCCAGGCCGACCAGTTCATCAACATCCTGACCGGTGGCACCAGCGGCGTCTACTACCCGCTGGGTGTCGCGCTGTCGAAGATCTATGCCGACAAGATCCCCGGCGTGCGCACCCAGGTGCAATCGACGAAGGCGTCGGTCGAGAACCTGAACCTGCTGCAGGCCGGCCGCGGCGAGATCGCGCTGGCGCTGGGCGACTCGGTCAAGGCGGCGTGGGAGGGCGACGCCGAAGTCGGCTTCCAGAAAAAGCTCGACAAGCTGCGCGGCGTCGCCGCCGTCTACCCGAACGTGATCCAGATCGTCGCCTCGCAGGCCAGTGGTGTGAAAACCTTCGGTGATCTGAAAGGCAAGAGCCTGTCTGTCGGCGCGCCCAAATCAGGGACCGAGGTCAACGCCCGCGCGATCTTCGAGGCCATGGGCATGTCGTACAAGGACCTGGGCAAGGCCGAATACCTGCCGTTCGGCGAATCGGTCGAACTGATCAAGAACCGTCAGCTCGATGCCACGCTGCAATCGGCGGGCCTGGGCGTCTCGTCGATTCGTGACCTCGCCAGTTCGCTGCCGATCAACGTCGTGTCGGTGCCGGCCGAAGTGGCGAAGAAACTCGGCCCACCGTTCGTCGCGACGATGATTCCGGCCAATACCTATGCCGGGCAGACGGCTGACGTGCCCACGCTGGCGGTCGTCAATTTCCTGGTCACGAATTCGACCGTTTCGGACGAGATTGCCTACCAGATGACCAAGCTGTTGTTCGAGAACCTGCCAGAGATGGTGGCCGCGCACAAGGCTGCTTCCGCCATCCAGCTGAAGACGGCGATCGACGGCATGCCGATCCCTCTGCATCCCGGCGCGGCGCGTTATTACAAGGAAAAAGGCCTGATGAAATAAGCGCGCCTCACCGTGAATACGACAACCGCTCCCGAGGTCAGTGGCGACGCGCTGCTGCAGCAACATGAACCGCTGGCGGGCGGTTTCCCTGCCGGCTCCCAGGGACGGTTTCTGTACGGCCTGGCACTGGCGTTCTCGACATTCCAGATCGCCACCGCCGCGCACGTCATCGATCTGGCAAGCCAGATCGTGCGGGCCGTCCACGTCGGTTTCCTGCTGGCGTTGATCTTCCCGTTGATGTCGGTGGCGCGGCGTGATTCGTTGCCGCTGCGGGTGATCTCCTGGATGGCCTGCCTGATTGCCGTGGCTCTGGCGGCCTACCAATGGATCGAATACAACGCACTGATCCTGCGCGCCGGCGACCCGAACCAGGTCGACCTCGTGGTCGGCGTCACGCTGTTGGTGCTGTTGTTCGTCGCGACCTGGCGGGTGATGGGTCCGGCCTTGCCGATCATCTCCGGCACCTTCCTGGCGTATTGCCTGCTGGGCGAATATCTGCCTGCGCCGCTGAACCACCGCGGCTATGCCTTCACGCAGGTGATCGACCACATGGCTTTCGGCACCGAAGGTGTCTACGGCATTCCGACCTATGTGTCGTCGAGCTATATCTTTCTGTTCATCCTGTTCGGTGCCTTTCTCGAAAAGGCCGGCATGATCAGCTTGTTCACCGATATCGCGCTCGGGCTGTTCGGCAGTCGCCGCGGTGGGCCGGCCAAGGTGGCCGTAGTGGCTTCCGGGCTGATGGGAATGATTTCCGGTTCGGGTGTGGCCAACGTCGTGACCACCGGCCAATTCACGATTCCGCTGATGATCCGTTTCGGCTACAAGCGGGCGTTCGCTGGCGGGGTCGAAGCGACGGCGTCGATGGGCGGGCAGATCATGCCCCCGGTGATGGGCGCAGTCGCCTTCATCATGGCCGAGACGCTCGATGTTCCCTACGCCACCATCGTCAAGGCCGCCGTCGTTCCGGCGGTGCTGTATTTCATGTCGGCCTTCTGGATGGTTCATCTGGAAGCCGGCCGCGCCGGACTGGCCGGCCTGGCCGAAGCGGACCTGCCGTCGCCGATGCGCGCGTTGAAAGAACGCTGGTACCTGATCCTCCCGTTGATGGTGCTGGTGGCCTTGTTGTTCTCGGGCTATACGCCGCTGTTTGCCGGCACCGTCGGTCTGGCGCTGACGGTCATGCTGATCCTCGGCGGCTCGA
>JBDTQC010000359.1:0-4275 GCA_039932405.1 Ideonella sp. | reverse complement strand
CTCGTGGGATTCGCAGAACGCCTGGCTGCGCCAGATCCACAGCCACAACTACCTGAACGTCAACCCGGTGACAGCCGCCGCGGCCGGCATTGCCGACGGTGGCTGGTGCTGGGTCGAGAGCCAGTGGGGCAAGGTGCGCTGCATGATCCGCACCAGCGAAGCGGTCGAGCCGGGGACCGTCTGGACCTGGAATGCGATCGGCAAGGCAGATGGCGCCTGGCAACTGGCACCCGGCGCCGACGAGGCGCGCAAGGGCTTTCTGTTGAATCACCTGATTACCGAAGAGTTGCCGTTCGACGGCGCGCGCGGTGACAAGACGATCAGCAATTCGGACCCGATCACCGGCCAGGCCGGCTGGTACGACGTTCGCGTGCGCATCCGCCCGGCCGAGCCGGAAGAACCGCAGCGCAGCTTCCCGCAGACCGCCTCTATGCCCACGGTGCCGGGCGTTGTCGGCAAGGCCGTCAGCGTGTTGACCTACTTTGCGGGACGGAGGAAATCATGATCGCCTGGTTGAAAGATCTGCTGCGGCAGAACGCGGTGGCCGAGGCGCCCGCGCAGGCTTCCGCAGCAACGTCGGTGGCGCCAGCGCGGATCCGGGCCGCACCCGGCGAGACGCTGGCCAAACAACTCGCGCTGGTGATCGACCTCAACGTCTGCGTGGGCTGCCACGCCTGCGTGACCTCGTGCAAGCAGTGGAATACGTCCGGATCGGCCGGTGCGCTGGCCGATGAAAACCCGTATGGCGCCGATCCGACCGGCACCTTCTTCAACCGCGTACAGACCTACGAGGCCGGCATATTTCCCGGCACCGACACCATCCACTTTCCGAAAAGTTGCCTGCATTGCGAGGATCCACCCTGCGTGCCGGTGTGCCCGACCGGCGCCAGCTACAAGCGCAAGGAAGACGGCATCGTGCTGGTCGACTACGACAAATGCATCGGTTGCAAATATTGCGCCTGGGCCTGTCCGTACGGCGCCCGTGAACTCGACGAGGTGCGCCAGGTGATGACCAAGTGCACCTTGTGCGTCGACCGCGTCTACGACGAACACCTGCCGCCCGAAGACCGCAAGCCCGCATGTGTGAAAGCCTGCCCGACCGGCGCGCGCCTGTTCGGCGACGTCAAGGATCCTGACTCCGAGGTATCGCGCGCAATCCGCGAACGCGGTGGCTATGAATTGATGCCGGAGTGGGAAACCCGGCCGGCCAACCGCTATCTGCCACGCCGCGTCACCGCAACTGCCGGCACGACCTTCACCGAGGCGAAACCGTGAACCCGGCCTTCTCGGTGGTCTTGTTCACGACCTTGGCCGGTGCGGCGCAAGGTCTGGTGGTCATGCTGGCGCTGGCGGTGCTGGCAGGATCCCACATGGCACCGGGCTTTCTGTCCGGCTGCCTGCTGCTCGCCGTTGTGATGTTGCTGGCCAGTCTGGCCGCATCGTTCGCCCACCTTGGGCGCCCCGAGCGTGCCTGGCGTGCGGCGCTGATGTGGCGCACGTCGTGGCTGTCGCGCGAAGTGATCGCCCTGCCCGCGTTCATCGGCGTCTGCGCGGCGTGGTGGTTGGCACTTCGCGTCGGGGTGCACTCGCCGCTGCTGCCGCTTGCTGCAATCGTGCTGGCATTCGTGCTGTGGTACTGCACCGCGATGATCTACCGCTGTCTGCGTTTCATCGAGGAATGGGCGCAGCCGCTGACCTTGGCCAATTTCACGTTGATCGGCCTGTCGTCCGGATTGATGCTGACCAGCGCACTGGCCGCCGCGGCGGGCGAAGGGGATTTGCTGAACATCGCGGGGCCGGCGGCGCTAGCGGTGACCCTCGCGGCCTGGCTGAGTCGAACGCTGAGCCTGCGCCACAACGCAGCGCTCAAACACAAGTCGAGTCTGCAATCGGCCACCGGCATCCAGGCTCCCAAGCTGGTTCAGCGATCGATGGGTATGTCGGCAGGCTCGTTCAACACACGCGAGTTCTTTCATGGGCGATCAGCCGCGATGCTCAGGCAGATCAAGCTGATCTTCATCACTGCCTGTTTTGCATTGCCCGTGCTGTTGGCCTGCTGGGGCCTGGCGGGCGGCGGCGCCGTGGCCTGGATGCTGGCAGCGCTGGTGCAGGCCCCCGGGCTGCTCGCCGAACGCTGGTTTTTCTTTGCGCAGGCGCGGCACCCGCAAAACCTGTATTACCAGGTGGTGTCTTGAGGGCGCGGGTTGGTTGACACCGCGATAGAGCTGACAGATCTGTCAGACCTGTCAGACCGCTGAAGCGGCCGCTTCAGAACATGCTCCACAGCGGCAAAGGGTCAACCCGAATTGACCTAGCCTGATTTCCGCGCTATTCTAATTTATGGAATCAAATTCCAAATAATAGAATGGACAAGACGCTGATCAAGGGAGTCCAGCTACTTGAGCACCTGTTGAAGCTCGGTGCGCCCTGCGGCGTCACCGAACTGGCGCGCCAGACTTCGCTGAACCCGAGCAACGTGCACCGCACCTTGCAGACCTGGGCCCAGCTCGGCTATGTGGCGCAGGATGCGGATACGGGCGGCTATTACTGCACGCTGCGCCTGTTCGAATTGGGCTGTCGGGCCGCGGATGGGCTCGACGTTCGGCGCGTCGCCCGCGAGCACCTGGCGAAGATTGCGCACCGATCCCAGGAAACCATCCACCTGTCGGTGTTGCAGGGCGCCGAGATCGTCTATCTGGAAAAGATCGACAGCCCGCAGCCGGTGCGTGCGTATTCGGAGATCGGCGGCCGCGCGCCGGCGCACTGTGTTGCCACCGGCAAGGTGCTGCTTGCATTTGCAGGACCGGCCGCCCTCGCAGCGCTGCCATCGCCATTGCCCCGGCATACCCCGAAGACGGTGCCCGATCTGGCTGCGCTGCGCGACCAGTTCGTGCAGATCCACCGCCAGGGTTATGCGGTCAATCGCGAGGAATGGCGGCTTGGCGTCAGCGGCTTGGGCGCGCCGATCTTCGACCAGCACGGCGAGGTGATCGCCGCTGCCGGCCTGAGTGCGCCGTCTGTGCGAATGGACGCCGACCGAATTCGCCAGCTCGGACGTGAGCTGGCCGCGACTGCGGATGCCATCACCCAGGCACTCGGCGGCAACGCGCCGATCGCCAATGTCAGAAAAACGGCATGACTTCGCGCAAGCTGCCATTCCGTGGAAGTCGGCACGAAACCGGCCGGCGCCCCTCTTTCCTTCCCCTTTGAACGAGAACTGCTGATGCAAGCTCACCCCGACACTGCCTGCGCTCCAGACTCCCCGGTTCTGGCGATGGTCGAGCGCGCTCGCTCGGCTCAACGCATCGCCGAAGGCTACGACCAACAGCGCGTCGACGAGTTGGTTGCCGCTGCCGGCTGGGCGATCATGGAACCGGCCCGCAACCGCGAATTGGCCGAACTTGCAGTCGCCGACACCGGCATCGGCAACGTTGACGACAAGATCCGCAAGAACCACCGCAAGACACTCGGTCTGCTGCGCGACCTGCGTCATGCCAGATCGGTTGGCGTGATCCGCGAGGACCACGAGAATGGAATTGTCGAGATCGCCCGACCGGTTGGCGTCGTCTGCGCGGTCACGCCGTCGACCAACCCGGGCGCGACGCCGGCCAACAAGATCATCAATGCCTTGAAAGGTCGCAACGCGGTGATCGTTGCACCCTCGCCGAAAGGTTGGAGCACCGCGGCGCGCCTGCTCGAATTCATCCACGCGCAGTTCGACCGCATCGGCGCGCCGCGCGATCTGGTGCAACTGCTGGATGCGCCGATCACCAAGCGCGCGACCGCCGAGTTGATGCAGCTGTGCGATCTGGTGGTCGCCACCGGATCTCAGGCCAACGTGCGCGCCGCCTACACCTGCGGAACACCGGCGTTCGGCGTTGGCGCCGGCAACGTTGCCAGCATCGTCGACGAAACCGCCGACATCGACGACGCCGCCGACAAGGTGTTCCGCTCGAAGACCTTCGACAACGCAACCAGCTGTTCGTCGGAGAACAGCCTGATCGTCGTCGAATCGATCCGCGGCCGAATGATCGCCGCGCTCGAGCAGCGCGGTGCGATTCTGCTTAACGCGGGACAAAAGGCGGCGCTGCAGAAGGTGATGTGGCCGGACGGCAAACTGTCGGCAGCGGTAACCGGCAAATCGGCTCAGGTGATTGCCGAACTGGCCGGCTTCAGCGACATCGCTGAGCGCAAGCCGCGCATGTTGTTGGTCGACGAAAACGGCTTCGGCGCCGATCATCCGTTTTCAGGCGAAAAACTGAGTCCGGTGTTGAC
>JBDTQC010000358.1:0-4279 GCA_039932405.1 Ideonella sp. | reverse complement strand
ACGGGACATCGGAGCTTTCCTCAATGATGGAACGAGTGCAAGTCGCCGTTAGGGCACGGCGGGCATCGCCGGTTGATTGGCTGGCTGGAACAGTCCCGCTCAGGGGCGCTCGGGCTCGCTGACGAATCCGACCTTCGACAGGCCGGCTTTGGTGGCGTCGGCCAGGGTCTGCGCCACCAGACCGTAGGCAACGGTCTGGTCGGCGCGCAGATGGATTTCGGGCTGCACGGGCTTCTTGCCCTCGACGGCGAAACGCTGCGCGGCTTCGACGCGGCTCACCGGTTCGCCGTTCCAGTAGCGAGCGCCACTGGCGTCGATGGCGAAGTCGATCTTCTCGGGCTTCAGGTCGTTGACCTGGCTGCTGATCTTGGGCAGGTCCAGTTTGACCGCGTTGGTCAGCAGTGGCGCGGTGACGATGAAGATCACCAGCAACACCAGCATCACGTCGATCAGCGGCACCATGTTGATCTCGGCCATCGGTGGGGCCGAGCGTTTGCTGTCAAAAGAGGCGAAGGCCATGGTCTGCGCCCTCCGCTCAGGCCGCGTGTACCGGCTTCAGCCCGCGCACGCTGGCCGCTGTTCCCTGCTGCAGCGCCGCCGCACCGGGCGCCTCGCCCAGGGTCAGAAAGCTGTGAAGCTCGTAGGCAAAAGCGTCCAGTCGCGCTGCCAACACGCGGTTGTTGCGTGTGAAAGCGTTGTAGCCCATCACCGCGGGGATCGCCACGGCCAGGCCGATACCGGTCATGATCAGCGCTTCGCCGACGGGTCCGGCAACCTTGTCCAGCGTTCCCGAGCCACTCATGCCGATCGCCACCAACGCGTGGTAGACGCCCCAGACCGTGCCGAACAGGCCGACAAAGGGGGCGGTGGCGCCGATGGTGGCCAGCGTGGTCAGACCGGATTCGAGCCGCGTGGTCTGCTCGTCCAGCACCTTCTTGATCGTGCGGGTGATGAAGTCGTTGGCGGTGCCGGCCTCGGCCAGCCGCGCCGCGCCATGGCGCGCATGGTGTGCCTGTGCATGCAGCGCATTTGCGGTGAGGTGCGAGAACGGATCGCGCGCGCCGTTGGCGATGATTTCGGCCTGCACGGCTTCAAGCGAGCGCGCGTTCCAGAAGAAATCGAGAAACGTGGCGCTGCGCTTGGCACGCAGCAACTGGACCAGGCCCTTGGCCACAATCAGCGCCCAAGAAGCCACGGACATCAGGACCAGCACACCCAGCAAGAATTTGCCGATGGCGTCGGACTGGGCGATGAAGTGGCCGAAGCCGATGGGGGTGGATGCTTCCATGGTGGATTGATTTCTTTGGAGGGGATCGGGGCAGGGTCAGTTGACTTCGTAGGCCAGTGGCGCCAGCGTTTGCCATTCAATGGGCTGGCCGTTTTCGGTCTGCGGCGCGAAGCGTGCACTGCGGATGTCTTGCAGTGCCTGCTCGTCCAGTCGTGGGAAGCCCGAGGACTTGGTGACCACCGCGCCCTTCAGCAGCCCGCGGACGTCAACCGTGATGCGCAGCACCACCGTGCCTGATTCCTTCAGCCGGCGTGACAACAGCGGCACGCTCATGCGTGGCTCGACCAGGTAGCGAACCGCGCCGGGCGCGATCTGCTTGGGCACCGACGGCGCCACGGGCGGCGGTGCGGGCGGCGCGGGCGGTGCCACAGGTGCAGGCGGCGCGGGCGCAGGTGGCGCTGCCACGACCACTGGCGGAGGCTCGGGTGCCGGTACCGGTACCGGCACCACGAAGCTGGGCGGCTCCGGCGTCGGCGTCGGTGCGACCGCAATCACCTGCGCCGGCGCTGGTGCGACCCGCTGCGGCTTCGGTATGCGAGGAGGAGGAGGTGGTGGTGGAGGCGGCGGTGGTGTCGGTTTGGGCGGCGCTTCTGGCGCGATCATGCGCACCATCAACGGCGCAGCTTCGACGACAGCCTTCTGCACCGCCTCAATCTGCAACAGACCCCAGGCGCCCAGCACATGCGCCGCGACCACGCCGCCCGTCAAAAGGCGGCGCGCACGCGGGCTCAGTTCATCGCGCGACAGTGCCTGCAGCAGCGGCGCGGCCGAACCGACGGGCGCTTGCGGAACAGCCGTCACCGGCACGGCGCAGGCCGGTCGCGGCGGCTCTGCTGCGGTCGATGACGCGGGCGCAGAGGACGCATCGGTAAAGGCAAAGGATTGGTTCACGGGAGCGCGCCAGCCAGCGGCTGAAGGCCAAATGTTGCTGCAGGATTGCTGCTAGGTTAACACCAATGCGATTGATTCGCATTGGTGTTCACAACAAAGTTCATCGATTCGCCGAATGACGCCCCTTCACGACGCGTCCCCCCTCTGGCGCCGTGGCCAGCACCGATGCGTTATTGGCGAATGTGTCTGTTGCTGTTGTCTTGCGGACAAACGGCAGCGGGCTTGTTGCCAGTGTCTTGACGGTCTTCAAGCGACGCCCATCTGCGTGATGCGCTCTGGGCGACTGTGGACGCTACGTGGCGACTCCGAGCTCCCTTCGCACCGCTGTACCAATCGCCACGCTCAAGACCTATGCCGAATCGCCATAGTCGCGCGCACGGTCCAGCAGCTCGGGAGTGCCCAGAATATTGTTGAGCGCATCGAAGTCGAGCATCTGGTCGCGCCATGGCGTGGTGCTGCCGTGCGTGTGCAGGCTCGCGAAGTAGTCCCGCAGCGCAAAGGCCAGCGCGCGTGCGGTGCCGCCAGGAAAGATGGCGATGCGAAAGCCGCGGCGCTGCAGGCTGGTGGTGTCCTGCACGGGCGTCTTGCCTCCTTCGACCATGTTGGCCAAGAGCGGCGCCCGCGCTGCCAGACGTGCGCAGGCCGCGTCCATCTGCTGCGGCGTGCGCAATGCCTCGACGAAGAGTGCGTCAGCGCCTGCTTCCAGATAGCGCTCGGCGCGCTCCAGCGCGGGCTCCAATCCTTCCACTGCAACGGCGTCGGTGCGGGCCAGTATCAGCGTGTCTTCGTGTGCGCGCGCATCGACTGCGGCGCGCAGCTTGCCGCACATCTCGGCGGTGGGAATGACCGACTTGCCGTCGAGGTGCCCGCAGCGCTTCGGGAAACTCTGGTCTTCGATCTGGATCATCGCAGCGCCAGCGCGCTCGAATCCGCGTACCGTGCGCTGCACGTTGAGAGCGTTGCCGAAGCCGGTGTCGGCGTCGACGATCAGCGGCAGTTCGATGCGATCGCAGATCCGCGCGACCGTGTCCTGCACCTCGGTGAAGGTGGTCAAACCGACATCCGATCGGCCAAGGCTGGTGTACGCAATCGAAGCGCCCGAAAGGTACAACGCCTCGAACCCGGCCTGCTGCGCAAGTAGCGCAGACAGCGCGTCGAAGACGCCGGGCGCGAGCAGGATTTGCGGCTCGCCGAGTCGCTGACGCAGGGACACCTTCATGTCGATTTCTCCTTCAACTGCCGCTCGCAGGTCGCGGCGGCGATCCAGCCCCCGGCCACGGCGCTGAGCAGGCCGTTGCCGGACAAGTAACCCTCAACCGTGTTGCCTGAAACGCCGCGCGCAGCACCGCCGGCCGCGAGCAGGTTGACGAACGTCGACAAGTCGTTGCGCAACACGCGGCAGGCTGCATCGACGGCCAGCCCACCCTGCGTATGGAACAGCGCACCGCTGACCTTGACCGCAAAGTACGGCGGCACCAGCGCGCGGCGGAAACTGCGGCCGAAGCGGTCCGGCACGGCGGCCGGGCCTGGCATGATTTCGCGCAACGTCTGCTGCAATGCCTCGACGTCGCACCCGATCAGCTTGGCCAGCGTCTCTACATCGTCGGCGCGGCGCAAGGCACCAGCGGCCTCCGCTTCGCGAAAATCGGGGAACTCTCGCGCCAGCGCCAGCAGCGGTTCGTCAAACACATTCCACGCAACACCCTCGGGCTGCGCCAGTACCTGCACCGCCGCCTCGGAATAGCCTTGCGTCTCGTCGTGAAAGCGCTGGCCCCGGCGGTTGATCTGGACGCCGCCTTCCATCATCACCGCCCAGGTCATCAACGCGCCCTGCGGCACGACCCAGGAGCCGTGCCCCTGATAGCCGCCCAGATCCGCCAACTGCGCGCCGAGTGCGCGGCCCCACAGCAGCGCGCTGCCGTCGTTGCCGGCATGGCCGGCGTAGATCGCGTCGCGCATTTCTGGCAGCAGCTCGCGCACCAGCGCGCCGTTGCCGCCGAAGCCGTTGCAGGCCAGCAGCAGCACCCGGCAGCCCAGCCGCTCGAGCTTGCCGTCGGGCCGCTCGAATCCGACGCCGATCACGCGGCCGTCGCCATTGAC
>JBDTQC010000357.1:0-4304 GCA_039932405.1 Ideonella sp. | reverse complement strand
AACGCAGTGGACAAACCCGGCCCGGTGCGTTCACTGGACTACCCTGCTTGCTGCGGAGCGGTCCGGTCCGCTCATGCCGCCATGCCTGCGCCGCCATCGTCCAGACGGGGTCGGTACCGCGGCACCACCAGCGGCAGGAAGAAACCGGCGGTGCACAACACCAGCCCGTACAGATTGGTGCCGAGCAGGATCGCGTACTTGCCGCTGCCGATGCCCCATCCCGCCGGGATCAGATTGAGGGCCTGCAGCACCCCGAGAGCGATGCCGGGCCAGAAGGCCAGGTGGAACGACAGTGGCGAGTGACCAACACGCCCCGAGAAGAGAAAGATCGGCGCCAGCCCGATCACCATGGTGCCGCTGATGGTCGTCGCCTTGAGTATGTCGGTGCCGGCAAGCATCGGCAGGTTGCCCAGCAACGCGAAGGCAACCATCGTGAGCGCGCCGACGGTCATGGCCTTGGGAGACGGCAGGCGGCCCGCCAACAGCGGCAACTCCCGCGCTACCAGCTTGGACAGCGAGGTGAAGGTGGAGTCGAGTGTCGAGCCGGCCGACGTCACCATGACGACGATCATCGCGAAATAGCCCGCCACACCGAGACTACGCGCCACCTCGGCGGGCACGTTGCCGCTGGCCGCGATGCCTTCGAGCCGCGCGTGAACGCCGACCAGGCTGAACGCAAAGATGGCCACGAAGCCCAATACACCAGCAACGATGAAGGCGCGCAGCATCGTCTTTTCCCGCGTGATGAAGCCGCGATCGGTCAGCACCGGGTCGTGGAAAGGGTACGAGAGCGTCTGCAGCAATGCCACCAGCAACAGGTCGCCGCCCGCGTCGAGCGTGAACCGGCCCTGCGACAACAGCTCGCGCGGTCCGTGCGCCGGCAGCACGTAGGCCAGCACCACGCCGAGGAAGACGATGAACACGACCGCCTGGATCACATCGCTGAAGATCGAGCTGCGCAGCCCACCCTTCAAGCTGTAGATGAGCACGGCCGCAGTGAACAGCAGTGCCGCACCGATAAAGCCGGCCGAACCACTGGCGCCGTAGTAGCCACCTACAACCGCGGTGTTGCTCCAGACTTCGTTGAACAGCCGCACCAGGATCGCAAGCGAGAACGCGAGCGCCGCGCCGCGCCCGTATTTCCGGATCAGGAAAGGCACCATGCCGATGGCCCCTTCACGGGTGCGCAGCCGGTAGATCACCAGGCCCGCAACAGGGATCGACAGCCAGTAGGCCGCGTACGCCAGCCCGCCAACCACGCCATAGGTGGCGCCCAGGTTGGCCGCGTTGGTTACCGACTTGGCAAAGATCCAGCTGATGAAGATGCTCATCGTCAGCGCCCATTCCGATGCCGGGCGGCCCTTGTCGTCGTGGCCACCGAAAAAGCCGGCTTCGTTCTTCGAGCGCGGCACCACCCCATACATCGCCACGCCGAAAACCAGCAGAAAGCCCCAGAAAAACAGTCCCTGCCACTCACTCATTTCGAGATCCTCCTGGTCGTCGAGTCAGATGCCGCAAGTGGGCGCCGATGCCGCGGCGGGCCTGAATGCACAACTCGCAACTGGCGACGCAGTTCGACAAGAGCGGCCCGAGCGAGCGGAGGAAGGGTAGCGCGCATGGCAATCCTGGGTGGCCTTTCGTTCTAGACGGCTGGCGAGCAGATTTCTTACAGATTGGTTCGCTGCGGCGAAAAAATATCCGCGGCGGTGACAATCGGCCATGCGCAAGCTGACCCACATCGCTCACCGCACCCACGCCGACCGACTGCGCAGGCTTGTCGGATGAGCCTGCGCACCGTTGCGGTCACCCGCTATGTCACGCCGCTGCGCGAAGGCGGATCGCTGCCAGCGATTGTCGAAGCCGACGACGATGGCCTTTACGTGCTCAAGTTCCGCGGTGCCGGCCAAGGGCCGAAGGCGCTGATTGCCGAACTGGTGGCTGGCGAACTGGCGCGTGTCGCGGGTCTGCCGGTGCCCGAGATCGTATTTGCCGAACTCGACGCCGACCTCGCACGCACCGAGCCGGACCCTGAGATCCAGGACCTGATCCGCGCCAGCAGCCAGCCCGGCGCTGGTCAGATCGGCAAGGGACTGAATCTGGCGCTGGACTATCTGCCCGGCTCGGTCACTTTCGACCCGCTGGCGCTGCAGCCCGATGCGGCGCTGGCGTCGCGCATCGTGTGGTTCGACGCCTTCGTCACCAACCTCGACCGCACGCCGCGCAACGCCAACATGCTGGTCTGGCACGGCAAGCTGTGGCTGATCGACCATGGTGCGGCGCTGTATTTCCATCACCATTGGGAAGACGCGCCGGCACGCAGCCAGACGCCCTTCACCTTGATCAAGGACCATGTGCTGCTGCCCTTCGCGACCCAGCTGGAGACCGTCGACGCCCAGATGGCGGCGCTGTTCACGCCGCAGCGCATCGCCGACGTGCTGGCGCTGATTCCCGACGACTGGTTGGCCGACGAAGCAGGTTTTGCCGACAAGGCTGCGCAACGCCAGGCCTATGCAGATTTTTTCGCGCGCCGGCTGCAAGCCCCGCGCGCCTTCGCCGAGGAGGCCCGGCGTGCCCATGCTGCCCACCTATGACTACGCGATTGTTCGCGTCGTCCCGCGGGTCGAGCGCGGGGAGTTCATCAATGTCGGGGCGATCGTCTCGTGCCGCAGCGCCGGCTACCTGCGGGCACGCATCGAGCTCGACACCGCACGGCTGCTGGCACTGGCACCCGGCGTCGATCTGGACTCGATCAGCGCCGCGCTCGATGCCCTGCCCGCAATCTGCGCTGGCGGCGACGCCGCCGGCCCGCTGAAGCACCTGTCGGCGCGCGAACGCTTCGACTGGCTGGTGGCGCCGCGCAGCAGCAGCATCCAGACCTCACCCGTGCACACCGGCCGCAGCGACGACCTCGACGCGGCGCTGGAGCGGCTGCTCAGGACGATGGTCCGGACCTGAGCGTCAGCGCTGCACCGTTCGCTTTACCGTTCGATTCGAGGGGCGCTGACGGCTCACTTCGCCGATGCCGGGAACGCCGGCAGCCTGCCGATGTCGCGCGGATCGTGCTGGATGATGAGCGTTGCCTTCAGGTTTTTCTGGATCTGCTTGATGCGCTGGATCGAGGCGAGCGTCTGCGCGCGGTCATGGTTGAAACCCGGCACGCCTTCATTCTCGAAGTTCTCACGAAAGTGGACTGCGTCGCCGCTGAGGATCACCGGCCCCATCTCCTTGAGGCGCACCAGCAGCATGCTGTGTCCGGCGGTGTGGCCGGGTGCACGCAGGATGGTGACACTGCCGTCGCCGAAGACATCCTTGTCCATGCTTTGCGGCTCGACCTTGCGTTTCTCGGCAATCCACGCCTCGAAGCCCTTCACATTCGCTCCGCTCGCCGGCGGGCTGGCGGTGATGCCGTCCCAATCAGACTTGCCGATCAGCAGGGTTGCGTTCCTGAGGGCCGCGAGCTGGCCGGTATGGTCGGCGTGAAAATGGCTGATGCCGACGTATTTGACGTCGTCGGGATTGATGTTGATCTGCTTCAGCAAATCGGCCAGCGGCGGGTTGGTCGCGCTGGGAACCGAACCCGGCAGGTATCCGGTATCCCACACCATGACGTCGGAGCCGTGGCGGATGACATAGCAGCTGAACGTGAACGGCTTGGTCGTCTCGGTGTAGGCATAGGTATCGCTGAAACGCCGCGGATCGTTGGACCCGTTCCCGCAGTCGAGCCGAGTCAGCGTGACATCCTGCGCCGCTGCCGAAAGCGAGAACAGGGCGCAGGCGCCGATTGCCAACCAGGACTTCGTCTTCATGCCGTCTCCTTTGAAAAAAGCGCATGGTAAGGGCTGCCGCGTAGCGACGCTCGAAGAATGTCTCTCGACTCAGCTGCGCTACTCGGCCTTGAGGTTGGACGCCTTGCAAGGCCCGCGGCCGCCGCTAACATGCGGCCCTCACAAGGAGAAACCATGCTCACCAAATTGCTTGCGGCTGCCACGCTCACCTTCGCCGCACTCGCGGCACAGGCCAAACCTGTGCTGGAGCAGGTCGGTGAGTTCAAGGTGCCCGAGGCCAATCAAGCGGTAGGTGTCGACGACAAATACTTTTACGCGATCGACAACCAGACGATCGCCAAATACGACAAGAAGACTGGCAAGCTGGTGAAAAAATGGAAGGGGCCGAAGGAAGGTCCGATCCTGCACCTCGACAGCGCCAAGCTGATGGACGGCCGCATCTACTGCGCTCACTCCAACTACCCGCAGTGGCCGATGACGAGCTCGCTGGAGATCTTCGACGCCGAGACGCTCGAGCCC
>JBDTQC010000356.1:0-4314 GCA_039932405.1 Ideonella sp. | reverse complement strand
CCGATCATGCTGCCATCATCGAGGTGAACATGCAGGCCCGCTGCACTGTGACCGATCGCGGTCGGCTTGCGTCCGAAGCGAAGCTGGACGCCTTTCTTCTGCATCTCGACTGCCAGGAAGCGCCCGATATCCGCATCGAATCCACGCAGCAGACTGTCGCCCCGCACCAGCTGGGTCACTTCAGAGCCGAGGCCGTGAAAGATCGACGCCATCTCGCACGCGATGTAGCCGGCTCCGACAACCGTCAACCGCTTCGGAAAATCCGGCAGATCGAACATCTGGTCCGACACCACCGCGTGTTCACATCCGGGGATCGACAGATGAACCGGATGCCCGCCCGTGGCAACCAGCACATGTTTCGCCTTCACGGTGCTGGTTGAAACGCCGTCGAGTGACGTGACCGCCACTTCGTGAGGCGACAGCATCCGTGCCCGGCCCCGCAGCAACTTCACACCCGACCCGTCGAGCAGGCCTTCATAGATCCCGTTAAGGCGAGCAATCTCGGCGCCACGACGCGTTTTCAAGCGCGACCAATCGAGCGCGGGGCTGCTGGGCGGCCAGCCAAAGCCCGGCGCCTCGGCAAAGGCTTCGGCGTAATGCGCCGCGATGCTGTAAAGCTTTTTCGGGATGCAACCAACGTTGACACACGTGCCGCCAGTCGCTGCCATTTCGGCCACGGCCACACGCGCGCCACGCTGCGCCGCCAGACGGGCTGCACGAACGCCACCACTGCCGGCGCCGAGCACCATCAAATCAACTTCCAGATCGGCCACGCCTCACTCCCTATTCAAAACGCTAGGCAGCGCCGGATCGGCACAGCCAGACCGCATCATGCCGGAGCCGACGCAGCGATGGAATCACCTTGCAGCAAGCGGTGTCCCGGTGGGAAACTTGCGCGGTGCGGAGGTGCCATGAAATTTCTCAAATATCTGTTGATCATCGCGCTGCTGGTGGCGACGATCGCATTGGGCGGTGGCCTGTTGCTGTCGCCCCGGTTCACCGTATTGCGCAGCGTCGAGATCAATGCCCCTCCCTCGGTGGTCTATCCGCTGGTGGCCGATCCGAGAGCCTGGCAGAAGTGGTCGGTGTGGAATCGGCGCGATCCGTCGATGCAGATGAGCTTCAGCGGCGAGCCCATTGGTGCCGGTGCCGGCTGGGCCTGGATCAGCGAGTCGCAAGGCAACGGGCGGATGGCCTTTACGGCAGCCGAGCCGAACCAGAAAATCGTCTTCGACCTCTTCTTCGACGAGTTCAACAGCGTGTCATCGGGCACCTTCCTGTTCGAGCCGATCGGCAGTGGAACCCGGGTCAGCTGGGTGATGAACGGTGACATGGGCGGCAATCCGCTGATGCGCTGGTTTGCACTCGCGTCCGACAAGATGATCGGCGGAGATTTCGCGGCTGGTCTGGCGAACCTGAAAGCCGTAGCGGAGAAACGCTGAGCGAGACTGCCTGCTGCCATGCGTGGCTTCGATCAGTCGCGATCGCGCAGCGGCGCACCCCCCGTATCCTCGGCGACGATCGTCTGACGGCCGATCCAGCATTCGCCGGCGCGCACCACGACCGGCGTGCCGATGGCAGCTGCTTCGATACAGAACATGTCACGCCAACCATCGATCGGCAGATCATCGAGCAGGGCAGCGCGCTCGGGACCGGGATTCCAGACCACGACGTCGCGAAAACCGTGGCTGGAAATCTCGACACGGCGGCTTGCGTCGTGCAGTTGGAGCGGTTTCGCAACATCGAAATAGATTCGATCGAGCTCTCCGTCGGCCACCAGGCGGGGCGCCGAATCGACCTGCTCCGTGCTCCGGACCTTGTCGAAATAGCGCAGACGCTGCAGGCCGTCGACCCGAGCCGCCGCGGCATCGCTGACCCGCAAGTAGATATGCAGCGCCGCCGTGAAACGCAGCGGTTCGACAGGCGTTTCAAGCCTCGACACCGATCCAGGCGCCGCGTCGGGTTCGCGGCATTCCACGGCCAGTTCGACATCCAGCCGTGACGCGCCGATCTGCACGCTCAATTCGGCGACGAAGTGATGCGGCCAGATTGCAAGGCTCGCTTCATCGTCGATCAATCGAAGCACCGCCAAGGCGTGGTGAGCGCCCTGCTCGAGCTTCTGCGGCAGCCAATTGGCAGTTCGCGCGAAGCCGTGACGCGGCAAATCGCCTTGTCGATCGAACTGCGGAAAAATCACCGGAACGCCGCCACGGATCGCGGCATGTGCATCGAACACGGCAGTCGGCGACAGATACAGCTGCTCCGCTTGCCCCGCAGGTTGCCAGGACACCAGCTGAGCGCCATGCAGCAGCACCGTGGCTCGCGCACCATCGCCCGATTGCAGTTGCAGCGCCGGCATCCCTCTGAATTCACCCACGATCAGTTCTGGCATCTGTTGGCTCCGGAAATTTCGATCATCAGGATCCCTTGGTCAGCTGCGCCGCCAGCAGCGCTGCACCGCAATCGCTGCAGTAGTTGGCTGTCAGTTCGTGGCCTTCGCTGAGACACTCGTCGCAGGTGCGAGTGGTCGGCAAGCGGCCGCGCTGCGCAGCGAATTCGGCGCTGACGATACCGGTCGGAACAGCCAGAATGCCCCAGCCGATCAGCATCTGCAGCGACGCGATGAAGCGACCCAGGTGGGTCTGTGGCGTGATATCGCCAAACCCGACCGTCGTCATCGTGACGATCGCCCAGTAGATACCGACAGGGATGCTGGAGAAACCATTGGCCGGACCTTCCACGACATACATCAGCGTGCCCATCAGCAGGACCACCAGCAACACGAACATCAGGAACACCAGGATCTTGCGCCGACTGGCGCGCAGCGCACTGCCCAGCGACTGGAGCTCGGCGACGTAGGCCCCCATCTTGAGAACCCGGAAAATCCGCAACAACCGCAGAATCCGAACGTCGATCAGTGCCGACAAGCCGGGCAGGAAAAAGGCCAGATAGGTTGGCAGCACCGCAATCATGTCGATGATGCCGAAGAAGCTTCGCGCATAGACCAGCGGCCGGCGCACGCACCACAGGCGCGCCAGATATTCGGCGCTGAACAGCAAGGTGAAGGTCCATTCGGCGATCTTGAAGGCCTCGCCGAAGCGGGAACGAATCGGCCCGACACTGTCAAGTACGACAACGCACACGCTGGCGACGATGGCCCAGATCAGCAACACATCGAAGCGCCGGCCGGCCACCGTGTCGGCTTCGAAGACAATGACGTACAGGCGCCGGCGCCAACCAGCCTTCGGAATCCCGAAACGCTCGCCGTCGTCATCTTGTGCAGCAACTGCAGGTTGCAGGCTGGTGGGCTGATTCATTCTCAAGGTCTCGACTCGATCCAAGCGTCATTCTCGCAAACGGCTTGCCCGTCGGTGGCAACAGCCCGATCGTCGGATTGTTTCGATAATGGAACCGATGAACGACCAGACAAACTCCACCCCGGCCTTGATCCCGCTGGCTCGGCTGCTGGCGAGGCGCACGATCGAAACGGTCGGGCACGGCGCGCAGGTGAGCTTCGATGTGACCGAGGACTGGCTGCAAGGCCGCACGGCCTTTGGCGGACTGACTTCGGCACTCGGTGCGCAGGCGATGCGCGACCTGCCGGCGCCGATGCCCGCCGGCGCCAGCCTGCGCGCGCTCCAGACCAGTTTCGTCGGCCCGGTCGGTGCCGGTCCGCTCTGCGTCGAAGCCGTTCTGCTGCGCGATGGAAAAAGCGTGCGCCAGGTTCAGGCAACCATGCGCCAAGGCGGACAGGTCTGTGCGGTCATGCTGGGCGTCTTCGCGAACGACCGCCAATCGACGATGCGGCGGGTTCGCCCGCAGCGCCCGCCCGCAACTCAAGCGCCCGGCGCCATCGCTGTGCACGAGTACAGGGATGGGGCGACGCCTCGATTCCTGCGCCATTTCGATCTGCGCTGGGACGACGGCCCGATGCCCGGCAGCGGCGGCAGCGGCATGCTGACCCGCATCCACATGCGAATGCGCGCAGTCGAAGGCCTCAGTGATGAGCTCGTGATGGTGATGATGGCCGACGTGTCTCCAACGCCGGCCACCGGTCAGTTTCAGCAGCCTGCGCCGGCCAGTTCAGTCAGCTGGGCCCTTGAATTGCGACCGCTGAGCCGATCGGAGGATACCGCCGGGTGGTGGCGTGCCGACAACGAATCGGTGATGGTAGACGGCGGCTATGTCAACCACACTGCACGTCTGTGGGCCCCGTCGGGAGAGTTGGCTGCCTTGGCCTACCAGGTTGTCTCGGTATACGGCTGACGAGTGAAACGGTGCGGAACTACCGGTTTTGTTGTGTTTTCGCTCTTT
>JBDTQC010000355.1:0-4317 GCA_039932405.1 Ideonella sp. | reverse complement strand
GACGCCAGCCAGCCAACCTGCCAGCACATCGCCGCTGCCGGCAGTCGCCAATGCAGCATTGCCACTCGAGTTGACATGCGCAACGACCCCCGGTGCCGCAATCACAGTTCCGGATCCCTTCAGAATGACCACTGATGCGAAACGATCGGCCAGCGTCTGCGCCGCCGCCAGTCGATCGCATTGCACCGTCTTGGTGTCGGTGCCCAGCAGGCGTGCCGCTTCGAGGGGATGGGGTGTCAGGATGCTGGGCTCGCGTCGTGCGCACAGGGCCTGGGCCAGCGCCGGTGTATCGGCAATGGCATTCAGCGCATCGGCGTCGATGACCAGACGCGCCGCCTGATCGAGCAGGCGTGGCAGCACGGCGTCGATCGACGCTGCTGCGCCACAGCCGCAGGCTATCGTGCTGGCTCGAAGCGATGGGTCGTCGAAGCTGTCGAGTGCGCGGCGCCACATCAGCTCCGGGCGGATCGGATCGAGCAGGGGCGCCGAGTGATCCATCGGGACCACCCAGACGCGCCCCGCGCCCGCTGCATGGGCGGCCCGCGCGCACAACAGGATTGCTCCGCTCATGCCCGCCGCACCGCCGACCGCGAGAACGTCGCCGAAGCTGCCCTTGTGGGCCGTCTGGCGTCTGACCTTCGGCGCAACCGCAGCGCTCAGCCAGGCGTCGGGCGTGGCGGCATCGAGCGCACCAGGCGGCGCGCCGCAGCCCAGGTCATCAAGCCAGATGCTGCCGGCATGATCGCGTCCGGCGCCGGTGAACAAACCGGGTTTCAGCGTCAGCAATGACAGGGTGTGTGTCGCACGGACCGCAGCGTCACCGAATGGATGGCCGGTGTCACCATCAAGTCCGGTCGGCAGGTCGACCGCCAGCACGCCGCATGGCTGTGCATTGAGTGAGTGCACCAGCGCAGCAATCGCGGCGTCGGGTGGCCGGCTGCTGCCCAGCCCGAGCAGGGCGTCGATGGCCAGGTCGCTGGACTTCAGCAAAGGTGGCGCGGCATCTGCCATGTCGATATCGATCCCGCACGCTCGGGCATTCTGCAGGCTGATCGCGGCGTCTGCGGGCAAGCGGAGCGGGTCGCCCGCCAGCGTCAGCGTCACGCTGCGGCCCTGTGCGCGCAGGTGGATGGCGGCCTCGATGCCATCGCCACCGTTGTTGCCCGGGCCGGCAGCGATCCAGATGCGTTCGGCGAACGGCGCCACCGCGGCCGCCAGGCGCGCGACGGCGGCTCCGGCGCGCACCATCAGGCGTGGTTCCCCGAGATCGAGGCGAACGGCGGCAATCGCCGCCGCCTCGAGCTCGCGCGCCGCCCGTGCGCGATACATCGGATAGCGGTGATGGTGTGCCGGAAGGATGCGGTCCATGCGTGATTGAAGCATGGACCGTCCGATCAGGAAGGCGCGTCCAAGGCCAGGCGGTCGATTCCCAGGCCCTCCGCATCGATGCTCGGCGGCAGTCCGCCCAGCAGATCGGCCAGCAGGCGAGCCGACCCATTTGCCATCGCCCAGCCGCTCGAGCCGTGGCCGAGGTTGAGCCAGACGCCCGGTATGCCGCTGGCGCCGATCACCGGTGGGCCATCGGGCAACATCGGGCGTGCGCCCTTCCAGACCTGCGCCTGGTCGAGCCTGGCGACACCGGGAAACCAGTCGTTCAAGACATGGTGCAGCGTCTGCAGCGCCTTGTCGTTGTTGTGGCCGAGCGAGCCGCCGATTTCGGCGCTGCCGGCGACTCGCAGGCGGTTGCCGAAGCGGGTGATCGAGACCTTGTAGCGTTCGTCCATCACGCCGGATGCCGGGCCGCCGTTGACATCGCTATCGCGCTGCCGCATCGGCGCGGTGATCGAATAGCCATGCACCGCGAGCAGCGGCAGCTTCAAGCCGAACTTCGCGAGCAGGCTGCGTGATTCCAGCGCAGCGCAGACGATCACCGCATCGAATGTCTCCTGGCTCGCGCCATCGGCCCCGTTGACCCGTAGCGTCGGACGCTGACCGGCCTCGATCGACTGCACGGTCGTCGCGAAGCAAAAACGTGCGCCGAGCTTTTGCGCCTCCTGGCGCATCAGGTGGGCGAACTGTCGACAGTTCGCGACTTCGTCGTCGATCACGTGGATGCCGGCGTGCAAGCCGGTCTGCGGATTCAGATCGGGTTCGACCCGGCGACAACCTTCAGCGTCGAGCACCTCGAAGCGCGTCCCCAGATCAGTCAGGATTTTGAGACCGGCCTGCGCCAGGGCCAGATCCTTCGGGCGGCGCAACAACACGAGGTAACCGTCGCTGCGCTCGTGCTCGAGCTGCAAGGTCTCGGTCAACGCCTTGCGCCGGCTGCGTCCGGCCAGCGCGAGACGGTGCATGCGGCCGCGGTTGCGGGCATAGGTCTCGCTTTGACAGCTGCGCCACCATTTCCAGAGCCACGCGGTACCGCCCGGCCCCAGCCGACCGCCCCAGCGCACCGGTGCATGGCGGCTCAGGCAGTGGCGCAAGATCTTGCCCGGCATGCCGGGTGCGGCCCAGGGGGTCACGTAACCCGGTGCCAACACGCCCGCGTTGGCGAAACTTCCTTCGGCGGCGACGCTGCTGCAGCGCTCGAAGACCGTGACATCATGGCCGTCGCTGGCCAGCTCGAAAGCCGTCGTGACGCCGACAATGCCGGCGCCGATCACTGCGATGCGCATGTCAGCGGCCTGACCCGTGCCGCTTGCCGGTCAGCGCCGACTCGATCGCCAGCGACGCCGCCAGCACCTGGTCATCGGCCATCTCACGTTGCCACACCATTAGCCCGACCGGCAGCTCGCCGTTGTCGTGGCAGGGCAGCGAGAGCGCGCAACCATCCAGCAGATTGACCACCGACGGGTTGCGCAGCAGCCTCGCATTGGTGGCGAAAAACGCCGCATCGTCATCGATCAGCGGCGCCGCGGGCGGCGCGACGATCGGCACGGTGGGGCTGAGCATCACGTCGTAGCCACGCAGGCGCTGGTTCATGCGCTGGATCCAGTCGCGTCGGGCGCGCAACAGGTCGATGTAGTCGGCGGCGCTCATCTGCTCGCCGCGCCGAATCCGAATCGCAACCCGAGGGTCGTAGTCGGCCTCGTGCTCGGCCAGGTGCCGGCGATGCCAGGCCCACGCTTCGACCGGCGCGAATCCGCCACCGGCGTTGATCTGCGCGACCTCTTCGAGTTCAGGAATATCGATCAGGTCGACCTGTGCGCCGCCGCGGCTCAACAGCTCGAGACTGGCCTCGAACGCTGTGGCCACGGCAGGCTCGAGCGCATCGAGCATCACGGTTTTCGGAACGCCGATCCGCATCCCGCGCACCGGCAGCGGTGGCAGCTCGACGGTGCGTTCCGCCAGGATGGCATGCAGCAGGACTGCATCGCGCACCGAAAGCGTGATCGCACCGACCGTGTCGAGCGTCGGCGACAACGGGATCGATCCCTCGGCGGGTGTCAGCCGAGCGGTATTCTTGAAGCCGACCAGTCCTTGCAACGCAGCCGGTATGCGCAGCGAGCCGCCGGTATCCGAACCGAGCGTTGCCCAGGCGGCGCCGGTGGCGACCGAAACTGCGCCACCCGAGGTTGAGCCGCCCGGAATCAGCGGCTCGTGAAAGGCAGGCCCGGCCGGATTGGCTGGCGTGCCGTGGTGCGGATTGATGCCGACTCCGGAGAAGGCGAACTCGCTCTGGTTGGTGTGGCCGATCAGCGCGGCGCCGGCCCCACGCAGGCGCGCCACCGCGGGGCAGTCTGCGCTGGCGATCGCCGCATCTGCCAGCAATCGGGACGCGGAGGTGGTGCGCTGCCCGTGCACATCGAACAAGGCCTTCACGCTGATTGCCAGACCGCCGAGCGCGGGCGTCGGCCCGCCGGCAGCGCGCAGTGCGTCGACCGCCCGAGCTTCGGCGCGGGCCGTCTGCTCGAACAGGGCGACAAAGGCGCTGCGACAGCGCGGCGAGCCGGCTGCCGCGAGACACTCCTGCAGCGCCTGCGATGCCGTGGTTCGACCATCGGCAACACGGGCGCGTGCCTCGAGCAAGTCGAGCGTGACGGGTGATTGCTGGAACATGCTAGACTCGACGGGTTTTTCCGGGGCAGGAGCGCACAGCTTCTACACGGATCGACGAAATCGCGAACCCGGCTGTTGAAAGGTGTCGCGGTGAAAGGGAGTGTTCTGTTGAACCGCTCCCTCACCACGATTCAAGTCGGATTCTAGAACCAACCTTTGGAGTCTCCATGTCTGTCACGATGCGTGAAATGCTGGAAGCGGGTGTCCATTTCGGACACCAGACGCGCTTCTGGAACCCGAAGATGGCCCCGTATATCT
>JBDTQC010000354.1:0-4345 GCA_039932405.1 Ideonella sp. | reverse complement strand
GACGCTCGCCGTTGCGCCGCCGCCGTTGCTGGTGATCACCGGCGCGTTGTTCGTCACATCGATGCGCAGCGTGCGCTGCACCGGGTCCAGGTCCACGCCGCCGTTGGCGGTGCCGCCACTGTCGCGCACCTGGAAGGCGATCGTTGCGTAAGGTGCGCCGCTCGCTCCGGCGACGGGTGTGAAGACGAGCGCGTTGGCGTCGAGTTGAGCCACGCTGACGTCGGCGGCTGCAACGAGTGTCGTACCCGCCAGTTTCAGCGTGCCGGCGCTCGGCAACTGCACCCGCACCGATGCAAACGAATCGCTCTCGCCGGGCGCGTCGGCAAAGCCGAAATCGGCCCGCACCAGCGCGCGGCTGCCGTTCTTCGGTGCGCTCAGCGTCGCGTTGGCTCCGCTGGGCGCATCGTTGACCGGCAGCACCGTGATGGCGCTGGCGGCGGTCGCGCTGCTGAACGCGGTCGAGCCCCCGTTCGCCGACCGGCTGAAGGCGATTTGCAGGTTGTCAACAGAAAAGTTGCCACCGCCCAACAGGCCGGCCAGCGAGAAACGGATGCGGGAATTGATCGCAGAAAACGATGACAGATCGAAGCTCGCGCTGTTGCTGCCGTTGGCAAACGAACTGGCGAGCGTCGTGTAGCTCGCACCGCCGTTTTTCGACACCTCGAGCGTGATCCCGGACAGCCCCAGGGAGTTGACATAGTCGAATGTCAGCGTCGCTCCACTGCTGCCGCTCAGGTCGACCTGGCGGTAGATCGCGCTGGCAGGGAGCAACAGGCCGGGGGTGAAATCGAGCTTGCCGCCGACCACAGAGATCGGGCCGGCTGACGCACTGCCGTCGCTGTCGATCCAGCCGGCGGCCCAGTTCGCATTGCCGTCGTTGTTGGTGTAAGCCACG
This sequence comes from Ideonella sp., assembly GCA_039932405.1. Taxonomy (GTDB): domain Bacteria; phylum Pseudomonadota; class Gammaproteobacteria; order Burkholderiales; family Burkholderiaceae_C; genus Ideonella_A. The sequence goes on along the minus strand of JBDTQC010000354.1, from coordinate 3,450 downwards.
ACGCTGAAGTTGTCACGCGCGACGAGATTCACGGTCGTCGTATCAGCCACCGCACCGGCGCTGCCGCCGGTGCGGTCCCAGGCGCGGAAGGTGATGCCGCTGCCAACGGTTCCGTTCCAGTTGGCAGCGGGAACGAAGCGCACCAGCGTCATCGCATCGGTGCCGAGCAGCTGTGCATTGCTGCTGGTCGGCGCGCCGAACGCCGTCCACGCCGTTCCACCGTCGAGCGTGTATTGCCACTGGCCGTTGCTGTTGTCGACCCCGGTTACCGCGATGCCGGTCAAGGCGCCGGGATTGGCGTCGCTGACTTTCCCTGCGATCAGTGCCGAGACGGCAGTGCCCGCATTGCCCACGGCGTCTTCGAGAATTGATGCCAGGTTGACGGCGCCGGTGAGCACCGGTGCACTGTTGATCGAGGCAACGTTGATGTTCAAGGCACTGTTCACCGTCTTCGCACCACCCGAACCGCTGTTGCCGAGGTCGTTGCCGACCAGGGTCACGGTCGTGCTGCCGGTGAAGCTGGTGGTCGGGTTGAAGCGCAGGCCGTCGAGCGCGGCGTTGATCGCCGTCAGCGTGCCGCTGAATGTCATGCTGGTGTCGCCGGTGCCGGTGCTGCCGGGGTTGAAACTCAGACCGGCCGTGCCGCTCAGCGTCAGCGTGCCGTTGGCCGCTGTCAGCGTCAGCCGCACCGGGCTCGCGCCAGCGTCGACATCGTCGATCCTGATCACATTGCCAGTGCCCAGGCCGAAGAACAGCGGCGTGTTCATGATCGCAGCCTGAGCCGCGGGCGCGGCGATCACCGGCGCGTCGTTGACCGATGTCACGTCGATGGTCATCGTGCGCTGCGTCGGATCGAGATCGATGCCGCCATTCGCGGTACCACCGTCGTCACGAACCTGGAACTTGAAGTTCGCGTAGTTGGCGCCATTACCGTCGGACGCCGGCGTGAAGATAAATTTGCCGGCATCGATGTCGGCCACGCTGACGAACTGGCCGGCAAGCACGGCGATGCCGTTGTCGAGCAGCGTGCCGTTGATCGGCAGCGTGGTGATCTTGACGCTGGCAAGGGCATTGGCGCCACTCGGCGACGCCGCGTCGACCGCGTCGCTGAAACCGAGATCGGTGCGCTGGAAAACGATGTTCGTGTCTTCGACCGTGGTCAGCGTCTTGCTGACGCCCTGCGGTGCATCGTTGACCGAGTTGATGGTCAAGGCCGCGGTGTCCGCAGCGACGCTGAATTCGGTGCTGCCGCCAGTATCCATCACGGTCAGTTGAATGCGGATGTTGTCGAGATCGATCACATTCGGCTTGCTCCCCGGATTGCTCAGAAAGCGCAGCCGCGTATCGCTGCCCATGTAGGGCGTGAGATCGAAGCTGGCGCTCCCGGTGCCGGAAGACTTGTCCAATGACATCAGCCTCGTGTAGCTGGCACCGCCATTGCCCGAAACCTGTACGTCGAGAGTAGGGCTTCCGGTGGCGTTGAAGACCGCGTAATCGAAACTCAATGACGCGGCGAAGGCCTGGCTCAGGTCAACCGAGCGATAGATCCAATCGGCGGCCGACGAGTTGAAACTCAACTGACCACCCGCGACCGAAATATTGCCGCTGGCCGCTCCGCCACCGCCTGCATCGCTCTCGACCCAGTCGCCGTTCCACGTCGCCGTGCCATCGTTGTTGGCATAGGAAACCGTCGCGAATTGGTCGAGCACGTCGTCGACTCGGGTCATGTCGACCAGCGTACCGTTGGCGCCGGCTGTCTGGTCCCAGGCGTGGAAGGTGATTGCCGAGGCCTGCGTGCCGTTGTAGTTGGCATTCGGCTGGAAATACAGCCGGGTCGTCGCATCGGCAGCCAGCAGCCGCCCATTGAAGACGCTGACCGATCCGAGCGCATTCCAGTTCGTGCCGTTGTTCACCGAATACCACCAGCTGCCTTTGCTGGCATCGGCCGCCTTGATCGCGATGCCGAGCAAGGCGCCCGGATCCGGATCGGTGAGGTTGTCGACCTCCCCGGCCGGCGTCGCAAAGTCGACCAGCGACGACACCAGCGTACCGACTGCGCCGACCGGCGCGCCAGCGTCCTCATTTTCTGCCGACAAGACCGGACTCTTGCTTGCATCGAGAACCGGTGCCACGTTGGCCAATGTGCCGGCCCATGCCAGCTGGCCCGCCGCGTCAACCGCCAGCGCGGCCTCGACCGGCCCATCGACGAACTCGAGCGTCCAGTTGCCACCCAGCGCAGTCGCGCCGGTCACGTCGATGCTGGCCGCAACGTCGGCGCCGGTCAGCGCCGCCAGATCGCGGACGAAAGACACGCCGATCGCAGTCTGCGCGACATCGCAGCCGTAGAGCAGCAGGTCGGCATCGCTGGTCAGCGCACTGCCCCAGGCGCTGACTTCGCCAGCGCGCTGCAGCAGGCTTGATGCATCGAGCCGCAGGTTGCCGAGCTGCAGCGCGCCATCGCTGCCATGTGCCAGCACATGAATGGCAGAGATGTCGTGCCGGTTTGCCAATGTCTGACCGATCAGCGCGATGCCATCCTGGTCGTCGTCAATCATGACCACATCGATCGGCCGCCCGGCCTGTCGCTGGGCTTGCAGATCGAGCAGCAACTGGTCGACACCGGACAACCCGCTGTCGACAAAGGCGATTTCGCGGCTTGGCTCGCTCGCTGCGGTGGTGTCGCTCAGCATCGATACATGGTGAACCGCATCGCCGGCCGCCACAGGCACCAGCAGCAGCGGCGACAGATCGGCCGAATGGAGGATGCGATCCTCCATCGCCTCGGCGAACGGGCGCCTCGACACCGCTTGCGGTCGCATCATGTCATCGAGCCCAGGCGGGGCGTTGCAGGGCGCGGATCAGAGCGGGCGCGGGGCACGCTTGCGATCGGCCTCGGCCAATGTCGCGGCGGGAGCAAGGCTGGCGGCCGCGCCAGCCGACGGGGCACCCCCCGGCAGATCGGCCTTGCAGCGCAGGCCGGCCGGCAGCTTGTTGCCCGGATTGGGCAGCGTCAGCCTCACCCGAAAGCTGTTGCTGGCGGCATCGAGCACCCGGTCGACGAAAGCGACCGTCGCCACCACCGATTCGACACCCGGCAACTCGGGCCGGATCGTGACCTTGTCGCCAGGCGACAGGCTGCCGAATTGCGACGTTGGCTCCATCAGCTCGACGCGCAGCGGATCAATCACCGCAATGCGCAGCAGCGGCTTTTCCTCGACCCGTTCACCGAGATTGACGAAACGTTCGACCACCACGCCGGCAAACGGGCTGCGCACCGAGCGCAAGCCGAGCTGGGCATCAGCAACCCGACGCTCATCGACCCAGATCTGCTTTTGCGCGCGCACCTGGCTGAGCTTCTGCTTGGCCAGTTCGAGTTCGCGGGCCGCCTGCTCGACGGCCTGGCTGGAAACGAAATTCTGCTTCAGCAGCGCCTCGGCGCGGCTCATCTTC
>JBDTQC010000353.1:0-4348 GCA_039932405.1 Ideonella sp. | reverse complement strand
GCGGTTCTGCGGTCGAAACTGCGGCAGGCACCGATCTCGTGCCGCGTGATGGGCAAGTCGAGAGCGATTCGACCGCTGTCGTCACCACCGATGGCGAAGCCGTCCAGTCCGGCGGCGACGCCAGTGATCGCGGTGAGCGCGACGGCCGACGCCGCGCACGCGGCGGACGCAACCGCCGCGAGCGCAGCGATCAGACCGTGGCCGCTGAAAGCCCAGCCGCCGACGCTGGCGATCAAGCAACGCCACCTGAGGTGATCGCCCTGCCCGACGGGAGCGAAGACCAGCATGTTGCAAGTGCCGCAGTAGCGCAAACAGAGTCACTCGCGGTTTCCCCGGAAATGACGCCGACGCCGACATCAACGCCAACGCCAATCCCGAGCTTCGTCGAGCCGGTTGCACCGGCGCTGCCGCCTGTACAAGCTGCACCAGCAGCAGCCCAGGCTGCAGCACCTGCTGCCACCCAGGCAGAGCCCGCGGCAGCAACTGGCAGCAAGGCCTTCATCTTGCCGACTGCCGATCTGCAGGCACTTGCCGAATCGACCGGCTTGTCGTGGGTCAACTCCGACGCCGACAAGATCCAGGCCGCACAGCAAGCCATTGCTGCCGAACCCAAACCGGTCCATCAACCGCGGGTTGCGAAACCGATGGCTGCGATCGACGAAGGTCCGCTGGTGCTTGTGGAAACCCGCAAGGATCTGTCGCAGATCAAGCTGCCGTTCGAGAACGGCCAGCCATCACAGCCTCAGTCGGGGGCCTGATCCGCAGCCAGGAAAGAACCCTCTCGGACCGAACCGAGAGAGGTTCGGCCTGGATCAGGGCAGCCGCTCCAGCGCATGCTGGTAGGCCGGCTGGTGCATCAGTTCGTCCCAAGCCAGCGGCGCGGTCTGCGGCAACAAATCAAGTCGACGACGTTCGCTGTCCGGATCAAGCTGCCAGAGCCCGCGCTCGCATGAGCGCTGCAAGCCGTCGAGCAGCGCATCTACTGCGGCGCCGCCGTCGACCGATTGGTTGCACAGCAGGACCATGTCGCAACCGGCATTCAGTGCCTCGATGGCGGCCTCGGTATAGCTCAGCATGGCACCGTCGAGTTGCCGTGCCGCTTCCATGCTGAGGTCGTCGCTGAAGATCGCGCCTGTGAAGCCGAGCTGGTTGCGCAACACGTCTTTCAACCAGCGGGCCGAAAAACCGGCCGGCCGGTGATCGACTTTCGAATACACGACGTGTGCCGGCATCACGCTGGCCAGACTGGTGCTCAGCCACTCATACGGCCTGACATCATCCGCCAGCAAGGCTTTCAAGCTGCGGTTGTCGACCGGAATGGCAACATGACTGTCGGCCTTGACCCTGCCGTGCCCCGGAAAATGTTTGCCGCAATGGGCCATGCCGGCGCGCAGCATGCCGTGCATCAAGCTCTTGGCCAGCATCGTGACCACCCGCGGGTCGCGGTGGAAGGCGCGATCACCGATCACCGAGCTGCTGCCGAAATCGAGGTCGAGCACTGGTGCGAAGCTGAGGTCGACACCACACGCGCGCAACTCGGCACCCAGCACATGGCCGACCGCAGTGGCGGCATCGGTCGCTTCCAGCGCATCCTTCATCCACCGTTCACCGAGGACACGCATCGGTGGCAGGTGGGTAAAGCCGTCGCTGCGAAAGCGTTGTACCCGACCACCTTCGTGGTCGACGCAGACCAGGATGTCGTCCCGAATCGCCTTGATCTGCGCGACCAGTTCGGTCAGTTGCCGGCGATCCTGCCAGTTTCGCGAAAACAGGATCAAGCCGCCCGTCAGCGGGTGACGCAGGCGACGCTCGTCGGCGGTCGTCAGGGCAGTGCCGGCGATATCGAGCACGACCGGTGCTTGGACGGATTCAGGTGCGGACATGCGCGGAGCCATCTTGTTCTTTCGGGTTGACAGTGTTCGATTCGACCACGACAAAACTCGTGGCGATATCGGTTTCATCGCTGACACTCACATGGCCGACCAGCTGGCGGGACTCGAACCACTCTGCCAGAACGCCGCTCAGCCGCAAGACGGGCTTGCCGCCGGGCAGGTTGAGGATTTCGCAATTGCGCCAGGTCATCGGCGGGTGCATGCCCACGCCAATCGCTTTCGAAAATGCCTCCTTGGCCGAAAAACGAGTTGCCAGAAAACTGATGCCACGCGCCTCGACCTTCTGCAGACGGGCGTTGAACACCTGCAGTTCGTGCGGACCGAGGATGCGTTCTGCGAAGCGTTGGCCGCGCCGCTCCCAGGTTGCGCGAATCCTCCGGATGTCACAGACGTCGGTTCCGATACCAAAAATCATCGGAGTGCCGAGCCGGCGCCGGACCAACCAATCATGCGCTGGCCAGGTGAATGCATCGCAAGTAGTCACGCACGGTTTGCGCCAGACCGAGTTCGATGGCGTCTGAAATCAGCGCATGGCCGATCGACACCTCCAGAACGCCCGGCACGGCAGACAGAAAATCGGTGAGGTTGTCGAGGTTGAGGTCGTGGCCGGCATTGACGCCAAGCCCTTCGCGCAATGCCGCCTCGGCGCTTGCGCGATAGCCTGCCAACACGAACGCAAGCTCGGGCGCACCATGGCTGCGCGCGTAAGCCTCGGTATAAAGCTCGACGCGATCTGCGCCGACCTCGCGGACCTGGGCCATCGATTCGGGCGTCGGATCCATGAACAGGCTGACGCGTGTGCCCAGTGCCTTGGCCTCGGCAATCAACGGCGTCAGCCGCTGCGCATCCTGCGGGAACAACCAGCCATGGTCCGAAGTGGCCTGGTCCATGCTGTCCGGAACGAAGGTGACCTGCTGAGGACACTGCCCTCGCGAGGCCAACTGCCGAAGCAGATCCATCAGGTTATGGAACGGATTGCCTTCGACGTTGTATTCGACTCCCGGTCGCTCGCCCAGCAAGCTGGCGAGGTCGAATACATCGGCCGCACGGATATGCCGCTCGTCGGGCCGCGGATGAACCGTGATGCCATTTGCGCCGGCATCGATTGCCAGCGTGGCCGCGCGACAGACATCCGGAATCCCGATGTCGCGCGAGTTTCGCAGCAGGGCGACCCGGTTCAGATTGACAGACAACGCGGTATAGCCGCGTTGTCCCGGACGGCCGTCGATTCCGGTACTGATCAAGGGGTTCATGGTCGACATTCTCAGCGTTCAAAGGCCTGCAGTTCGATCATCAGCTGGCGCGTGCGCAGGCTTGAATTTCCAAGATGGTATTGGAGCATGCCCCGCAATGCCGCACGCCATGCCGGCAAGGATTTCAGGCACGCTTGCTGCAGCGCGGGCAAGCTGCCATGCTGCAGCGCAGCCTGCACATCGATCAGCGAGCTGCCGGGCAATTCCACATCGCTCAGCCCGGCACTGGTGCAAACGCCGTTGTCGGCGTTCAGCCGATAGCGCTGCGCGGCATCTACCGCCGCGAGGGTCGACGTCACGAGGCTCAGATCGGGCAGCAGGCCGATTTCCTGCAACAGACGCAGTTCGAAGGCGCGCAGCGCGGCCTGGCCTCTCGCCTCACCGCCCTCCGAGGCGCGAACGTAAGCGGCGCCCGGTTCACGCAACAGATCACGCTGCGAATCGGCGCCGGCCAGCGACGGCAAGCTGGCAGCATAGACATCGAACAAGGCGGGATGCGGGTCATGCCGCGCGAGCAGCTTGATCAACAGCTCATTGAGATAAAAGGCACTGAACAGATGGGCGCCGGATGGTGTTGCCGCGCCGCCAGCCCATTCGGCTGAACGAAGCGTCTGCACCTCGTTTGAATGGTCGGCAGCGCTGTCGTTGCCACGCTGGCTTCGACCCACCGAAACCTGGATCCGATTGAACGGCATCAACACTGCGCGCAACTGCGAATAGGGGCGTTTGGCGCCTTTCGCAACCACCACCAGCCGACCTTGTTCACGCGTGAACAGATCAACGATCAGGCTCGACTCGCTCCAGTCATACTGGTGCAGCACATAGGCTGACAAGAATGTCGAAGAGCGCCGCGGTGCAACCATGTTCAGGGGGGCACTGGCGTGAATGGCTTCGCGGCCTGCACCACGCGGCTGATCACTCGTAGCCGTAGCTGCGCAGATGCTCTTCGTCGTCGGCCCAGCCGGTGCGCACCTTGACCCACAGCTCGAGAAAGACCTTGCCACCCATCAGTGTCTCGAGTTCCTGGCGCGCCTCACTGCCGATGCGCTTGAGCATCGCACCCTTGTCACCGATCACCATGCCCTTGTGGCTCTCCCGCTCGACGACGATGCTGGCGGCGATGCGGCGCAATCGACCTTCCTCTTCGAACTTGTCGATGACGACGGTCGAGGTGTAGGGCAGTTCGTCGCCGGTCAGGCGGAA
>JBDTQC010000352.1:0-4376 GCA_039932405.1 Ideonella sp. | reverse complement strand
CATGGCAATGCCTGACGGGCCGTACAACGGGTTCATCAGGGCCTGGGTGGCCAGCACGCCAACGCCCCTGCGGGCATGCAGGCACAGCGCGCCGACAGCGAAGAAGCGGCTGGCAATGGCCGCACCAAGGCGGCCGGATTGATCACGCGCAAGAATCGACCAGGTCATCAAGCAGTCAGCATGTTTTTCAATCGTGATGATCGGGCATTCCGACCGCCGATCACATCGACGAATACCCTGCTGAAGCTGGGAATCGGTGGTGCGTTGCAGCGCAGTTCAGGGCAATGCCGGACACGTCACGCGGGCCCGCCGAACCTTTGCGAGTCAGACTCGTCGAACAACCTGACTGGGCGAGCCGGAATTCGAGGTTCGGCAGGCAGGATGCAGCCATCGATCTAAGATGATTTTCGGATTTGCCGCGGCGAGCCTGGATACCAGATCCGGGAGGATTCCACAGTGGCTCGCTCGATGGTCGATGTTGTGAGGTCGAACCCGAAGGAGAACAACATGGAGAAAAAACTGCAGTTGCTGGAGAGCTTCAACGCCAAGGGGAGCGATGGCAAGCAGTATGTCGTGCATGGCTATGAGCACATGGCGATGGTCGACACCTTGTCAGCCACAACCAATCAATGGGAGCCCACTGGCGAAGCCGAGTACAAGCTGGCCGACGGCCGTCGCCTTCAGGTGGATCGCGATGAAACCATGACGATTCCCGACAGTGGCATTCGTCTGCAGCGAATGTCTGGCGACTGAGCGCCGGTTCAATCGCCTTCCGGCTCGATCTGCAGCGCCTCGAGAAAGCGCGAAACCATGTTGTAGGCCGCCACCGTGGCGGTCAGTTCCACCAGTTCGCGGTCGCTGAAGCGGGTGTGCACTGCATCGAAGACAGGCTGCGGAACCTGCACCTGCAAGGTCATGGCTTCGGCGTAGGCCAGCACATCGCGCTCGGCGGGTGAATACAGCGCCGAAGAGCGCCAGTCTGGCAAGGCATCGAGCTTGTCTTGCGGAACACCTTCAGCCAGCGCGACGGGCGCATGCTGAAAAAATTCATACGGCGCGCGGTTCAGGATCGCCACCAGCAGGATCACCAGTTCACGCAATCCGCCATCGAGAATGCCACCGGTGCGGATCGAGCCGAGAAAGGTATTCCAGCCACTCGCCAGCGGCGCGCTGTGCAGCAGTTGCCGATCAAGGTTCAGCAGGCTGCCGCCGCGGCGTTGCTGCACCGCGCGCACGAGGTCGACATCGATGCCGGGCGTGGTGGTGTCGACAAAAGGGAGTCGGGCCATCGTCTGATTCCTGGGCCGCAGGGGAACGGCCATGCCCGCCGATTCTCCGGCATCGGGCAGGCCGCGCCAGCCTCAGCGTTGCAGCAGGCCGGCGATGGCAGCGCCGATATCGGACGTCGTGGCCTTGCCGCCCAGATCGGGGGTGTGCGGGCCGGATGCCAACACGCTTTCAATCGCCGACACCACTGCATCGTGCGCATCCCGGTACCCCAGAAAATCGAGCATCAGCGCGGCCGACCAGATCATCGCCACCGGATTGGCGATGCCCTTGCCAAAGATGTCGGGTGCCGAACCGTGCACCGGTTCGAATACCGATGGGAATTTGCGCTCCGGGTTCAGGCTCGCCGACGGTGCGAGGCCGATGGTGCCCGTCGTGGCCGGGCCGAGATCGCTGAGGATGTCGCCGAACAGGTTGGTTGCAACGACGACGTCGAAGCGGTCGGGCTGCATCACGAAGCGGGCGCTGAGGATGTCGATGTGCTGCTTGTCGGCCGTCACATCCGGATAGTCGGCGCCCACCACCGCGGCCCGCCCGTCCCACCAGGGCATGCTGATCGCGATACCGTTGCTCTTGGTGGCGATGGTCAGGTGCTTGCGTGGCCTGGATCGAGCCAGCTCGAAGGCGTATTTCAGCACCCGATCGGAGCCGTGGCGCGAGAAGACCGCTTCCTGGATCACGAATTCACGATCAGTGCCGGGATACATCACGCCACCGAGGTTGGTGTATTCGCCTTCGGTGTTTTCGCGCACCACGATGTAGTCGATGTCACCCGGCTTGCGGCCGGCCAGCGGGCACGGCACGCCTTCGAACAGGCGCACCGGGCGCAGGTTGATGTACTGGTCGAACTCGCGGCGAAACTTGATCAGCGAGCCCCACAGCGAGATGTGATCGGGCACGATGGCCGGCATGCCGACCGCACCGAACAGGATGGCGTCGCGATCCTGCAGATGAGTCTTCCAGTCATCGGGCATCATCTGACCGTGCGCATGGTAATAGTCGCAACTCGCCCATTCGATCGGCGTCAGCTCCAGATCGATCGCAAAGCGTCTGGATACCACATCAAGCACCCGAAGCGCCTCGGGCATCACTTCCTTGCCGATGCCGTCGCCTGGAATGACGGCAATCCTGTGGGTCTTGCTCATGGTCTCAGCTCCTCGATTCAAACCAGTCGAGCGAGGATTGTGCTGCGGTTTCGCCGCAGCGCGGGTGCCGAGACTCGGACCGGCCGATCAGTCGTTGATGCCGCGCAGGCGCATCGCCATCACCAACTGGTTGCGCAGCGCCTTCAGCAAGGTCAACTCGTTGTCGTTGACGGCCAGGCAATTGGCCTCCCGGTGATCGCCGTAAATCAGGCCGATTGTCTGCGGCCCCATGCTCATCGGCAGCAGCACGAAGCTCGGCGCCTTGATCTGCTGCTTGAACCAGGCCGGCAGCCGTTTCGAGATGATCTCATCGGTGGTGTCGGAAATCAGCGTATCGGCCTGCTTGACGCACAACAGTCCGAACAGATCCGTGGGTGGCTGCATCGGAATGCGAAACAACGGGGCAAACCTGGCAGCCCGATCGCCCACGCCATGGCGCCCGATCAGGTCACCGCTGGCGTCATCACGCAGGCAGACGATGACGCGCTGCAGACCCATCGATTCGCGCAGCAGGTCCATCACCAGTTGCATCACCTCGGCCATCGGCACGTCTGACATCGCGCGCTGGCTGATGGTGCCAAGCGCCGAACTGAGTGCGGCGGCGACCGCCGGATCGCTGCGTCGAGCGGCTGCCGACGGTCGCATCGGAGAGGCGGCACGCGTTGCCCCGGGGCTGGCGGCAGCGCCGCCGCGCGCTGGGCTGGCGGAATGGCGCATTGGCGCCTTGCCGGGGGCCGGCGCTTTCGCAGCCGGCGGCTTGAGTTTCGCGAAGCCGAGCACCAGCGCCAGATCACGCCACGCGCTGCGCGCCCGTTCAACCATTGCAGGCAATTCGTCATCGCCAAGGCCGATCGGAATGCCGTAGCTCAGATTGAACTGGTTCAGGCAGGTTTCGAGCGCCACCGGGTCATCCAGGTGTTCGATCTGCGGTGCCAACCGATTCGCCGCCGTGCAGACGACGCGCAGGAATTCTTCGGGTGTTGCAGCCTGTTCCGGATCGCTGGGCTCGAGCCTTCGAAGGGACGTCTGCAGCGATTCGGGCCAGCCCCAGGTCCGGGCCACTTCAATCGCCAGATCGTCGTAGCTGATACCCAGCACCTTGCGCGAGGCCTGCTGCAGCGCTTCATGTCCCGGTTCGTCGGCTTCCTGCACGAGCGTTTCGATTTCGGCCGCCTCCTTCGGAAAATGCATCCAGGCGAGCATCGTGCCGAGGTTCTGGAACAGTGCCACCACGTAGGCGCTCTCCTCGAGCCGGCGGACCGGACAGAACTGGTTGGCGAGCATCGCGGCAAGCAAGGCGCGCGCGAATTCCTTCTGCACCCTGGCCCCATCCGGGCCCTTCGGCAGGCGGTCGAACAGCGACAACGAACTCGCCAGCATCGCCACCGGCATGAAACCCATCAACGCCACGGCACGCGCCAGGCTGTCGATGTGGCCACCGCCCACCGAGCTGTAGAAGGCCGCGTTGATCATGCGCAGCAGCTTGTTGCTCAGCCCCACATCGCCCAGCACGTGATCGGTCAGCGTGCGCAGGTGAGCAGTCTCGGAGCGTGCGATGCCCTGGATGCCGCGGATCGAGTCGCGCAGCGACGGAAAATCAGCGTTCTGCTGCATGCGTTGCAACAGCTTTTGCAGCTGCGCGTCGCGCTCGGCGGCTTCCGCGGCTGCGGCACGCTGCGCCAACTCTTCTGGCGTCAATTCGATCGCTGGTTCAGTTGTTCCCCCGGTGCCCTCGGCCACTGCGGTGTCGATGGCTGACTGGGCGACCGCGGTCTCAAGTTCGAGGGAATCCATCCGACCGATTTTCCCTGCGCCGCTGCGGCGATGCAGCAGAGAAAAGGCGATCGAAGACCATCCTGTTCAGGCATTGGGTACGGGTGATCGAGGGAGACTTTCAGTCGATTGCTTTGGCGCGACGGCCTCGTCGGCCAGGGTGATCGGTGG
>JBDTQC010000351.1:0-4380 GCA_039932405.1 Ideonella sp. | reverse complement strand
CGCCGCTATACCACTGCGCGCCCGACGGCGCGATCACCGGATCCCAGTAATAGACTGGCTGCTCCAGGCCGGCGCGCACTGTGTCACCTGGCCCGACCGGCTTGCCCGAATATTCGATGCCGTAGGTGATCGTCGGCCAGCCATAGTTCTTGCCACGCTCGACCAGATTCAACTCATCACCACCGCGCGGCCCCATCTCGCCCGTCCACAACCGACCCTGCCCATCGAAGGCCGCCGCCTGCACGTTGCGGTGGCCCCAGCTCCAGATCTCCGGCCGCGCGCCGGGCTTGCCGACGAAGGGGTTGTCGGCCGGCGCGGCGCCGTCGGCGGTAATGCGCAACACCTTGCCGAGGTGGCTGCCGAGATCCTGAGCCTGCGGGCGGGTCGCGAGGTCGGAGCGTTCACCGAGCGTGACGTACAACATGCCGTCCGGACCGAAGGCCAGACGCGAGCCGAAGTGCTTGTCGCCATCGTATGTGGGTTGGGTGCGCAGGATGACGCGCACCTGCTCGAGCCGCAGCATGTCGGTCGACAACACGCCGCGCGCGACGCTGGTGCCGTTGCCGCCCTGACGCGGTTCGGCATAGGTCCAGAAGATGGTGCGGTCGGTGGCAAAAGTCGGGCTGAGCGCGACGTCGAGCAAACCACCCTGGCCACGCGCATCGACTGCCGGCAGCCCGGCAATCGGCTTCGACAGCACGCCAGCGGCCGATACATGCCGCAGGCTGCCGCCGTCGCGCTCGGTTACCAGCACACCACCATCAGGCAAGGGCTCGGCAGCCCACGGATGGTCGAGGCCCTTCGCGAGCACGGTGACTGTGACCGGCGCGCTCTTCGGCGCCATGCAGGCGCGCGTCTGGCCTGCAAACGCGGGCTGTTGGGCTGGTGCATTGGCCTTGCCGTTGTCGAATGGCGTGCAATTGGGAGCCGCCTGGGCGAACGCCGAACCGAGCATCACCTGGAGCAGGGTGGCGGCAAGCAGAGCTTTCAAGATGTGATGCATGGCAAACAACGGTTGGGGTCATGACAGGCCGACTCTACGCAATCGAAGTGTCCGGTCAGGTCCCGGGGGTATCCCTCGCCGGACCGGGACGATCCGCAAGATCACGAAAAGTTGATGTGTTTCGGCTGTCAGGTCGCGGCACGGCGCGGCGACTGAGGTTCAACTGCGACGCCTTCTGCCCACCGCGAATGCAAGCAGCGAATCAACCACCACCTGAAGGAACCATCATGAACGTCAACACCCTCATCGCCGCCCTCACGCTGACAATCGGCGCCGCCGCACCTGGCCTCGCCGCTGCCACTCCCGCCATGCAGGATCACATGCGCATGTCGCGCGTCGAAGTGAACGCCGACATTGCGGCGTCGAACCATGGCTACGCCGCACGCGGCGAGGGCTACAGCGAATCGACTCCGGCTTCCACGCTGTCACGTGAGCAGGTGAGCGCTGAATTGCAAGCCGCACGCGCACAAGGCGCGCTGGCCGATCGCACCGAGCTCTATGGATCGTTCCGTCAAAGCCAGATCACCTCGACCCTGTCGCGCGCCGACGTGATGGCCCAAGCGTCGATCGAAGCCAGCCGCATCGAGCAGCAGTACGCAGGCGCCTGATCGTTCAGGCCGTCCAACCCGCCCGTCACCGATGCACGGCCCCAAGCCAGCAATCGCAGGCTTGGGGCCGAACCATGTCCGGCTGGCATAACGCCGCGCAATGGCTCAGGGCCGCTGTCTGCCCTCGCTGCCGCAACCAAGCTGGTGTCGGCGTGAGAGATTCAGCTTCGAGCCAGGGATATCGCGCCTGAAGGCGCTCCCACAAAATACGAAGCGGACTTGGGATTCATGTGGGAGCGCCTTCAGGCGCGATTCCCCGAATAAAACTCGACGCGCCCTCAACCAATCCAGCATCGGCACCGATTTCTGTTGCTTGAGATCGACCCACCCCGTGAGCGCCACCGGATGCATAAACGAAACAAGGCGCATCGCGGCGCTGCATGATCCTGAAGGTGGCCGAAGCCGACGCCGAGTTCGGCTGGTACCAACCTTCTGCAGGTGGTAAAACCGGGCGTCGTCATCGGGGCTGGCAAGCGCCCTGGTGCGTTGCGACACACACTCGCTCGGCGTGACGCTGATCGATCATCGACGCTCGAATCGAAATCCTACCGGTCATGAAACCCAACATCATCTTCATCGTCTCCGACGACCTCGGCTTTGCCGACCTGGGTTGCTACGGGGGTCGCGAGGCACCGTTCGGCGCCGTCTCGCCGAACATCGACGCGCTGGCCGCCGGCGGGCTGCGCCTGACCGAGGGTTATGCCAACGCGCCGGTGTGTTCGCCCACCCGTTTTGCGATGATCTCGATGCGCTACCAGTACCGGCTGCGTGGCGCACTCGAGGAGCCGATCAACAGCAAGAGCAAAGGCAGCACCACGCTTGGCTTGCCGCCCGAGATTCCGACCTTGCCGTCGCTGTTGCGCGAGGCCGGCTACAACACCGGGCTGGTCGGCAAGTGGCACCTCGGCTATCCGCCATCGTTCGGCCCGCTGCGCTCGGGCTACGACGAGTTTTTCGGCATCATGGCCGGCGGTGTCGACTACTTCACCCACTGCTCGGGCAAAGGCGACCACGACCTCTATCTGGGTGAGCAACAACACCGCGAAGTCGGCTACCTCACCGACGTGTTCTCGAACCGTGCGGTCGACTTCGTCGAGCGCATGGCGGGAGCTGCCAAGGCCGGCAAGCCGTTCTTTCTGAGCCTGCACTACACCGCGCCGCACTGGCCCTGGGAAACACGCGACGACGCCGACGTGGCGCCCGAAGTCGCGGCCAACCTGTTCCACCTGCACGGCGGCAATGTGAACAGCTATCGTCGGATGATTCACCACATGGATGAAGGCATCGGGCAGATTGTGCAGACGCTGCGCGAACAGGGCCTGCTCGACGACACGCTGATCGTCTTCACCAGCGACAACGGCGGCGAACGCTTCTCCGACAACTGGCCGCTGGTCGGCGGCAAGATGGACCTGACCGAGGGCGGCATCCGCGTGCCCTGGATCGCACACTGGCCGAACTGCATCCCGGCGGGCTCGGTCAGCGACCAGCACTGCATGACGATGGACTGGTCGGCGACGATGCTGGCGCTCGGCGGCGGCAAGCCGCACCCCGACTACCCGCTCGACGGCGTATCGCTGCAAGCCGTGCTGCGCAAGCCGTCGGCAAGTTTCGAGCGGCCGCTGTTCTGGCGCATGAACCACCGCCACCAGCGCGCGATGCGCCATGGCAAGTGGAAGTACCTGAAGGTCGACGACAACGAATACCTGTTCGACATCGAGGCCGATGCCCGCGAGCGCGCCAATCTGGCGGCACGCGATCCGCAACGCCTGCAGTTGATGCGCGAGGTCTGGCTGGCCTGGGACGCGACGATGCCGCCAATTCCCGCCGACGCGACGGTCAGCCTGGGTTATTCAGTGAAGGACATGCCGCAGCGCTGAACGCCGGGCGCCTTCCCGGTTTCGGCTACTGCAACAGACTGACCGACACTCCACCTCAGCACTGCGCTTTGCGCAGTGCAAGACAACAGGAGAAATCGCATGTTCAAACCACTTGTTTGGCTGGCCGCCGTGGCGGCTGTGTCCAGCTTCGCTTTCGGCGCACCGGCGGTAGCTCAGACGGCACCGGTCAAGATCATCACCGGCTTCGCTCCCGGAGGAAGTGTCGACTCGTTGGCTCGTCTGGTGGCCGAGCAGTTGCAGACCCAACTCGGTCGAACGGTGATCGTCGAGAACAAGACCGGCGCGGCTGGCAGGCTGGCCATCGAGCAGGTGAAGGGCTCGGCACCGGACGGCGATACCTTGCTGGTGGTTCCGCACGGCCCGATGACGCTGTTTCCCCACGTCTTCAAATCGCTGCGCTTCGATCCGGTCAAGGATTTCACGCCGATCTCGCGCCTCGCCGTGGGCGACTACGCCATCACCGTGTCATCGGCCATCAAGGCCAAGGACGCCGCGGGTCTGCGCGACGCACTGAAGGCGGCCGGAGACAAGGCAAGTTTCGGCTCGCCCGGCGCCGGCACCCTTCCGCACTTCCTGGGGATCACGATTGCCAAGACGCTTGGCGTCTCGCTGACTCACATTCCCTACCGGGGATCGACGCCTGCGCTGGTGGACGTTGCCGGCGGCATTGTTCCGATGGCGGTCACACCGGTGACCGAAGCCTTGGCGCTGCACAAGGCCGGCAAGGTCCGGATCATTGCCACGTCCGGCAACTTGCGATCGCCGTTTGTCGACGGCGTGCCGACGTTCAAGGAGTTCGGCATCGATCTGGAGGTACCGCTGTGGTTTGCCATCTATGGGCCCGCGAACATGCCGGCCGCGACCGCAGACA
>JBDTQC010000350.1:0-4404 GCA_039932405.1 Ideonella sp. | reverse complement strand
CCAGGTGGCCGGCAACACGGCATCGAGGCGCGCGCGCAAGGCGTCGCTCAGCTCGGACAGCGAAATGTCGGCTTGCGCGGCGGCGTCGGCCGCCATCACGCCGGCGCCGCCGCCATTGGTCATCACGGTCAGGCTGGTGTCGCGGTTCGAGCCAAAGCGGGCCAGCGTTTCCGCAGCCATGAACAGATCCTGCAGCGAATCGACCCGCAACATGCCGGCGCGACGGAATGCGGCGTCGAACACGATATCGGCACCGGCCAGCGCGCCGGTGTGCGAGGCGGCCGCTGCCATGCCCTTGCCGGCACGTCCGGCCTTGACGACGATCACCGGCTTGTTGCGGGCTGCTGCGCGCGCCGCCGACATGAACTTGCACGGCGCCTCGATCGACTCGATATACAACAGGATCGAGCGGGTGCGCGCGTCACTCGCCAGATGGTCGAGCAGATCGCCGAAATCGACATCGGCGTGTTCGCCCAATGAAACCATGTGGGAAAAGCCGATTCGCCGTGAACTCGCCCAGTCAAGCACCGCGGTGACGAGCGCGCCCGATTGCGAAACGAAAGCAACCTGGCCGGGCAGCGCATCGGCATGCGAAAAGCTGGCGTTCAAGCCCAGGTGCGGGCTCAACAGGCCGAGGCAATTCGGGCCGAGGATGCGCAACAGGCTGGGCCGCGCGGCGTCCAGCATGGCCTGCTTCTGCGCCTTCGACAGCCCGGCTGTCATGACGATCGCGGCATGCGTGCCAAGCGCGCCGAGCTCACTGATCAAGCCGGCGACGCTGGCCGGTGGCGTGCAGATGACGGCCAGCTCGGGCACCTGCGGCAGATCGGCAACCCGCGCGCAGACCGGCTGGTCATCGAGCCGTTCATGTTTCGGGTTGACAGCGAACACCGTACCTTCGAATTTGCCGGCCCGCAAGTTCTGCCAGACCGTCGTGCCGACACTGCCAGAACGGTTTGATGCGCCAATCACGACGACCGAGCGGGGATTCAAAAGCGCTTCGAGGTGGCGGATGCTCATGATAGGCAGTGTGACATCAAGCCAGCACCGTGCAAGCAGTCACCTGCCGACTTCAACGCATTGGTGAAAATACCGCATGTCCAATTCCCGACGCAAGCCCATGCAGCCCGCAGCCAGGTGCGGCGCACCTGAACGATGGACGATCGACGCGGGTGATGCTGCGCTGGCGAGCTTGCAGGTGCCGCCGGATGCCGTGCGAGAGCGGCGCTTCGAGATCAGCTGTTCGATGACCGTGCAGCGCATCAACGAAGCGGCAGTCGCCTGGCATCGGCTGACGGTGCTGGCCGACGGCCTGCAGCAATGGCAGCGGCGGGTCGATACCCATGCGGGTGTCGACGGCCTCGACTATCGATTCGAGCGCATGGTTGCGCCCGGCCAGGCCTTGCGAATCAATGCCGAGGTGACCTGCTCAGGCGCCGTGAAACGCAGCCTGCAGATCGAGGTGGACGAGGTGCTCGACTAGTGCCAGGCCGGGCCGGCGAGCAATGCCAATGATCAAACCTCGCACCGCCTTACAACGCCATACACAGCCGCACACCGCAGAAGTCTGCTGCAGCGGCCGATGGCGGCGAGCATCGCTCACAGATCGGGCGTACCGGGGCCGCGTTCGGAAGCGTCGGTCAAGACTGGCGGCGGATCGGGCGACAGCGTGTTTTGTAACGCCAGTGACGTTTGGAACTCACCCTCGCCATCGTCCAGCCAGTTGCTCAGCAACATGCTGGACACCGCCAGCACCACCGGTCCGATGAACAAGCCGACCAGCCCGAACGCCAACAGCCCGCCGACCACGCCGGCGAGCACCAGCCACAGCGGAAGATCGACGCCGCGCTGGATCAACATCGGCCGCAGGATGTTGTCGGCGGTGCCGATGATGATCGACCAGA
Source organism: Ideonella sp. (assembly GCA_039932405.1). Classification (GTDB taxonomy): domain Bacteria; phylum Pseudomonadota; class Gammaproteobacteria; order Burkholderiales; family Burkholderiaceae_C; genus Ideonella_A. The sequence continues at coordinate 2,500 of JBDTQC010000350.1, read as the reverse complement.
TCAGCAGAAAGATTCCCCAGCCGGTGTCGCCGCTCCAGAACACCCACACAACGGCCGGCAACAGCACCGGCACGGTGCCGATCTGGACCAGGCACAACACGAAGGCCAGGCCGCTCAGCAGCGCAGCAAACGGCACCCCGGCCAGCGACAAGCCGATGCCGGTCATCACGCTTTGTACGACCGCCGTGCCGCCGACGCCCAGCGCGACACCGCGAATTGCGGAGGTCGCCAGCACCACGGCATTGGCGCCGCGCGGACCGGCCAGACGCGCGGCAATGCGCTGAACGACACGCGCAGCCGCCTCGCCGCTGAGGTACAGCAGCGCAGCGAAGGCGAGCGCCATCATCGCCTCGATGATGATGAAACCAAAGCCGCTGGCGCGCGCAACGATACCCTTGGTCACCGCCCCCGCATACGGCGCCAGCCGCGCCAGCAGACCCTCCAGCCCGGCGGTTGCGACCTGATCCCAGAGCTGGATGGCCTTGTCGCCGAAGAATGGCAGCTGGGTGATCCAGGCTGGCAGTGCCGGCAGGCGGAAACTGTCGAGGTTCTTCACCCGATCGGCAATTTCACCGGCATTCACGACCGCCGCAGTGATTGCCAGCGAGAGTGGCAGGATCAACAGCACCAGCAGCGCCAGGGTCAGCAAACTGACCGCCGCCCAGCGTCTGCCGCCAAGCCGCCGTTGCAGCCACACCATCGCCGGCCAACTGGCCACCACGATGATGACCGCCCACAAGAAGGCGACCAGGAAAGGTTGCAGGATCTTCAGCGATGCGACGCCGAGGGCGAACAGAAAACCGATGACGAGCGCGGCCCGTATCAGATGTTGTGGTGGAGATTGGTCGGGCATCGAACGTTCGTTGTTGGGTGATTGATCTGTGCAGTTCGCATCATCGCTGCTTGCAGGGCCCGACGGTGCGCGCAATCGGGACATTGTTGGCGTGTTCTATCCTCCTGTTCTCGCAGTCGTCAGGAGCGGAACATCATGTCGAATCGTCTCACCCAGATCGCCACGCGTACCGGCGACGACGGCACCACCGGGCTCGGTGATGGCCAACGCGTGCCCAAGGACGACCTGCGAATCCAGGCCATGGGGGACGTCGACGAGCTCAATTCGCAGCTCGGTGTGCTTCTGGCCGAACCGCTGCCCGATGCGATCCGAGAGTTGCTGGTGGTGATCCAGCATGAGCTGTTCAACCTCGGCGGCGAATTGTCGATCCCCGGCTTCGCGCTGTTGAAGGCCGAGGCCGTGCTGCACCTCGACCAGGCGCTGGCGCAATGGAACAGCCAACTGCCTCGCCTGGTCGAGTTCATCCTGCCGGCCGGCACGCGCAGTGCGGCCATCGCACATGTGGCTCGCACCGTAGCGCGGCGTGCCGAGCGGTCGGTGGTGGCGCTGGCGAATGCGCAGAATCGGCCGCCGGCCGATGCGCAAAACCGGCCGCCGGCCAGCGACCCGGCAGATGCGACGGTTGTGCCTGCGGTGCGGGCCGAGCCGCGCCAGTACCTGAATCGACTGAGCGATCTGATGTTCGTGCTGGCACGGGTGTTGAACCGGGCCAACCTCGACGGTCTGGGCGGCGATGATGTCTATTGGCACAGCGAAAAGCTGGCGCGCGAGCAGCGCGAATAACGCGAAAACGCGAGGCGAGCCAGCAGCGCGGGTAACCCGAATCAGGGCTGAATCAGCGGGCGGCGCCGGCCCGTCAGCGCAGCGCAGGCGGGTAGGTGTCGGCGGGCGGCCGTGGGCGATCGCCCGTCTGCATCCGGTTCTCAAGCTCGCCGATCTGCGCCGCCAGGCCATTGCCTTGTTGTTCGATCGAACGCTGCAGCTTGTCCATGCGGGTATCCATGTGGTTGCGCAGTTCGGTGAAGCGTGAGGCCTCGGCCTTGTCGGTCAATTCGCGCTGCGCCGCCAGATCCTTGGTCATGCGGCGCGCATCGAACAGCGCGCGTCCTTGCATCGCGATGGCCCAGATGGTGAAGGCGACCAGCGCCAGTGCCAACAAGAGCAGCATGATCACGCCCAGCGGGGCGTCGATGTTTGTGAACCACAGCGACAACGTGGTCGGAGTCGTGAAGACCGTCCAGTTGATCGCCGCGAACAGGCCGGTCAGCACCATAAACAGGATAAAGATCAAGGGACGAACCATCGCTGCTACCTCAATGTGGGGATGCGCGAGCGTAACCCGGCGCGCGGACGCCCTGTCGGCGCGCGAAATTCGGGCATCAGCGGCGGCTCAGCAGCGCCCGGCCCAGCGCCTCGGCCACTTCGATGCCGTCGACGCCGGCCGACATGATGCCGCCCGCATAACCTGCCCCTTCGCCGGCCGGGTACAGGCCGGCGACATTCAGACTCTGCAGATTGCTGCCGCGGCCCATCCGCAGCGGTGAAGATGTTCGGGTCTCGACGCCGGTCAGTACCGCATCGGGCATTGCAAACCCCTTGATCTGCCGCTCGAAGGCCGGCAAGGCCTCGCGGATCGCGTCGATCGCA
>JBDTQC010000349.1:0-4415 GCA_039932405.1 Ideonella sp. | reverse complement strand
GCGCCTTGTTCTTGATCGGAACGTCCATCTCTTCCGGCTTGATCTCGCGCACCAGCTCCGGCACGCCCCAGGCGAATGCCGGGTCGACCTTGATCCTGAAGTGGTACATGCTCTGCATCGCCTGATGGTCTTCCTTGCGGAAGGTCATGGTGCCCTTGGGCGTCTCGAAGCTCATGCCCTCCATGGTCTTGATCAGCTTGTTGCTCGAGGTATCGCCATTGGATTTCTTCAATGCCGTGACGACCGCCATCGCGGCGCTGAACCCACCGGCGGTAAAGAAATCGGGCGGCGCCTTGTATTGCTTGTAGTGCTGCGCCACCATGGCCTCGTTGACCGGATTCTTCGGCAGGCCGAAGTAATAGTAGGTGGCACCTTCCATCCCTGGGAACTGCTTGTAGGCGGCCATCGCCGGCAGGATGTTGCCGCCGCTCGACACCTCGATGCCGAAGCGCTTGTTCAGATCGAGCGCTGCCAGCGCGTTGTATGGCGGCGTGCCACCCGCCCAGATCACTTCGATGATCTTGCGACCGGGCTTGTCTTTCAGCCCGTCGATCAGGCGCTGGATGCCGGCGGTGAAATCGGTGGTGCCGGTGGGCAGATATTCCTCATGAACGATCTTGGCGGTCTTCAGCGCATCCTTGAAGGCGCTGACGCCATCGCGGCCGAAGGCGTAGTCCTGCGCCAAGGTCGCGATCGACACGCCTGGCTTGTCGAGTGCAACCGCATTGGAAATCGCATCCTGGCTGCTGTTGCGGCCGGTGCGGAAAATATATTTGTTCCACTTGTCGCCGGTGATCGAATCGGCCACCGCAGGCTCGACAACCAGGATTTTCTTGTACTCCTCGGCCACCGGCAACATCGCCAGCGCAACGCCACTCGAGGTCGGACCGACGGCGATGTCGGCCTTGTCGTCGCCGAAAGCCGCGGCCAGCAAGCTCTTGCCAACGTCGGGCTTGCCCTGGTCGTCTTTCTCGATCACCACCAGTTTCTTGCCGGCCACCATCATCGTGCCGTCGGTGGCGTAGGCCAGGCCCATATCGAAGCCGATCTTGGTCTGCTTGCCATAGGCCTCGAGCGGTCCGGTCAGGCTGTGCACATGGGCGATGCGGATCTCTCCACCGGCCTGCGCAAACGCGGCGGGAAAGGCCAGGCTCAGGCCGGCAGCCAGCACCGTGCTCGAAATCAGTCGTCGGTTCATGCAGTCTCCTTCAGGTTGCCGCAACCGCCAGTCGGCGGCGCCAAGCCCTGAAAGAGCGCAATGGCCGTGCCTGAAATTGGCCGACTGGTGAAAACCCCGACGGTTGGATGAAACTGCCGGGCGCGGGCAACTCTTGCGATGCAAAGACCGCGGATCGGCATGTGCCAAATCCGGACGTATCGCCGCGAAAGTCCGTCCGTAATTCGGACAATCAATTCAAATGTCCGGATTCGGCACAGTGATCATGCCGCCTCAATGAAGGCGCCCACAGCGATTTCCGGGTAGCGGGCCAGGCGCTGGTACAGCACCGAGCGTGGCATGCCCAGCAATCGGGCGGCCGCTACGCGGTTGCCAGCGGTGCGCTGCAGCGCCGCGGCGATGGCTTGGCGTTCGGTGCTCGCCAACAGTTCGGCCAACGGCAGCATCGGCTCGGGCTGCTCGACGACGCCGAGCGCTTCAGTTGAAGGCTGCGCCGGCGCAGGCTGCTCGGTCGAACCAAGTGGCCCGAAGTGGCCGGCGTGCAGCACCAGATCATCGGTCATCAGCGCGGCCTGCTCGAGCGTATTGCGCAGTTCGCGGATGTTGCCGGGCCAGCTCTGGCGTGACAACACCTCGACCGCATCGGCTGCCAGGCTACGCGGCGGCAGCCCGCTGCGCCGCGCAATATCCTCCATCAGCACCTCGGCCAGCGCTTCCAGATCGCCGACACGCTCGCGCAAGGGCGGCAGCTTGATCGGCAATACGCTGAGCCGGTAAAAGAGGTCGGCGCGGAAAGTGCCCGCCGCAGCCATTGCGGCCAGATCGCGGCTGGTGGCAGCAATCACCCGCACATCGACGCGCAGCACCTTGTTGCTGCCCAGCGGCTCGAGTTCCTGCTCCTGCAGCACGCGCAGCAGCTTGGATTGCAAGGCCAGCGGCATGTCGCCGATCTCATCGAGAAACAAGGTGCCACCGTCGGCCAGCTTGAACTTGCCGTCGCGGCCTTTGCGGTCGGCCCCGGTATAGGCACCTGGCGCGACGCCGAAAAATTCGGCCTCCAGCAAGGTGTCCGGAATCGCCGCGATGTTGACGCCGACAAACGGCCGCGCCGCGCGCAGGCTGGCCGCATGGATGGCCTGCGCCAGCACTTCCTTGCCGGTGCCGGTCTCGCCCAGCAGCAATACCGTGCTGGCGGTCGGCGCAACCCGGCGCGCCTGGCGCTTGACTTCGAGCACGCCCGGGCTGCTGCCAATAAAGCCGGCAATCGTATATTTCGGACGCCGCTCGACGACGAGCTGAGCATGCGCTGCATCGAGCTGCTGCTGCAGATGGCTGAACTTGGCAATCAGCGGCCGCATCGTCGTCTCGGGGTGATCGAGCAGCACCATGCCGAACGCGCCGATCACCTCGCCCTTCTCGTCGCGCAGCGGCAAGCGGCTGACCAGGAAGGTGCCCGCCTGATTGGTCAGCAGGTCGATCAGCATCGGCCGCCCGGTGTCGACCACATGCGCCATCAGCGTATTCGGAACCACATCCTCGACCCGGCGGCCGACGAAATCGTCTTCGGCGTGGCCGAGCGCCGGCAGGAACTGTTTGTAGCCGTCGCTGATCCAGACGATGCGATGCTGGCGATCGACCACCATCGTGCCCATCGCACTGCGCGCAAAGGCGTCGAACATGTTTTGCGCGGCCAGTTTCAGAACCGCATCGCCGTCAAAATTGTCAGGAAACACGAATCGATTGCCCAAATGTCCGGAATCCGCACACTTTAGAGCACCAGCGCGTCGGCAGCGCAGTGGTTTCCCGCAGTCGAGGGATCGGCCGAAATGCGCGAAGACGGCCGCGCTGCCGATAAGATGACGGCCGACAACGCTGCATATTCGCCGTCAGGCCGCTCGACATTCCAGGAGATCCGTTTGCTCGATGAACTGCGCCAGGCCAGCCGTCGCGCCAGCAACGAGCGCGCAACGCGCCGGCTGCTGAGCGACTGCCGCAGCCTGTTGTCCGAACGTGGCGAAGCCAACAGCGTGGCGATCGCCGCGAGCCTGGTGCAGCGGCTTGAAACCTTGCCCGAAGACCAGGAACTGCTGTTTTTCGAAAGCCTGGCGCGCGATTTCAGCCCCGATCCGGCAGCCGTGCTGGCGGCGGCCAAGGCCTACGCCGCCGAGCCGGTGGCGCAGACCCAGATGGCGCTGACGGCGCTGGCCGAGCCGCTGCGCCAGGAACTGTTCCGGCGCATCAACCGGACGCCCGGCGGCACGGCGGCGCTGTTGCATTTGCGCCGACCGCTGCTGAGCCGCCTGCGCGGGCACCAGCAACTGCGCGCGGTCGAAGCCGACTTGTTCCACCTGCTGTCGAGCTGGTTCAACCCCGGGTTTCTGGAGATGCGCGAAGTCGATTGGGATTCGCCTGCGCGCCTGCTCGAAAAGGTGATCCAGCACGAGGCGGTGCACGAAGTCGATGGCTGGGACGACCTGCGTCGGCGCCTGGAACCGGATCGCCGGATGTTCGCATTCTTCCACCCGCAACTGCCCGATGAACCGCTGATCTTCGTCGAGGTGGCGCTGCTCCCTGACATGCCGCCGGCGATCGCGCCATTGATCAACAAGTCGACCAGGCCGCTGCCGCTGGACCAGTCGAAGGTGGCCGTGTTCTATTCGATCAGCAACTGCGAACCGGGACTGCGTGGCGTCTCACTCGGCAACTTCCTGATCAAGCGCGTGGCCGAGCACCTGAAGGGCGAGTTGCCGCAGATCCGGACGTTTTGCACCTTGTCGCCGATTCCTGGATTTGCGGCCTGGCTGGCCAGCCATCCCGACCTTGAAAACCTGCCCGGTCTCAAGCGTGGCGCGGGCGCCTTGCTGGCGGCCGCGCTGCAGCGCCTGCAGCAAGCCGCCGGGGATGATCTTGCCGCGCTGAACAGCATCGCCGGCGTCGAGAAGCTCGGCGAAGAAGGCGAGGCCGCGCTGCTTGCGTTGTGCAGCGCCTACCTGGTCTACCTGTCGCCCACCCCGGATGGCGACCCGGTGGCACGTTTCCACCTCGACAACGGCGCACGCCTCGAGCGTTTGAACCCGCGCGCCAACCTGTCGCGCAAGGGCATCAAGCAAAGCTGCGGGTTGATGGTCAACTACCTGTACGACCTGTCCCGGATCGAATCGAGCCGCGAAAAATTTGTTCAAGGAGAGGTGGTCCACTCGCGTGCAGTGGCCGCCCTGCTCCGATGATGCCGATCACC
>JBDTQC010000348.1:0-4416 GCA_039932405.1 Ideonella sp. | reverse complement strand
AGGTCCGGAAAAACGGATCGCCGTGACTGCCGCCCTGCGGCGGGCAAACCGAAAGTCGTTTTTATCCAGCGTGTAGGTACGACCAGATTCGAGTGTTCAGTTGCTCACGGACCTGCCGCACCGCACAGGTCACGCCATCGAAAACGGGCACGCGGCAGGCAACTTCAATCGCCTCGGCGTAGCCGCACAACACGGCGCCTGCGAGGACAATCGACTGCGCGCCATGTGTAATCAGTCGCTCGCCCGCTTGTACAAGCGCTGCCAGAACGGCCGTGTCGACACCGGCACGAGCGGGCTCGAATGCCTGATCCATTTCAGGCGCTTCGTAAGCGATCACGCGCGCCGTCAGACAGACCTGCTCGACGCGCTGTCGGTACAGCGGCAACAAGTTCGGACCGAGCGTCAAAAGACCGATTGACCGATGACTCAGGCAGGCCGCCAACAAGGCAGCCTCGGTCATGCCCACGACCGGCAACCGAGGATGCAGGGAGCGCAGGCGACCCGCAGCACCATCGAGCGAGATGCCCAGCACGATGCCGTCATGACCCGGCGCATGCCTGGCCGCCAAATCGATTGAATTGGCATCGGCAGCTCGCAAATCGTCAGCGCTGCGCACGACGGCCGGCCCCTGCGTGGCGGTGATCGCAGTCAACTCGTCGCCTGGCGCCATGGCCAGGCGGGCTGAAGCGACCAGCCTCTCGGTGATGTGGACCGAGGTGTTCGGATTGATCAGCAGCAGGCGCAAGCGGGTTCGGGCACGGGCCGCTTGATCAGCCATTGAAGATCGCTTCGAGATCAACTTCGGGCGTTGCCGGATCGAGTTTCAGGCTGTGCTCGATGTGGTTCAGATGGGCGAGCATCAGCGACTCGGCCTTCGCGACGTCGCGCCGGGCGATCGCCTCGATGATTTCGGAATGCTCGTCGGACAGACAACTGCTGGCCGTCGGTGCGTCGTACAAGACGATGATCAGGCAGGTCAGCGTCGACAACTCGCGCATGTGACGCGCCAACGCGGTATTGCCGGCCTGCTCGGCGATCAAGGTATGAAACTCGCCCGACAGACGCACGATCGCCCGCTTGTCGTCGCGGCGCAGTGCGTCCTGTTCCAGCGCCTGGTGCTGGCGCAAACGCGCGACGCGTTCAGGTGTCAGCGTCTCGATCAAACGGCGCAAGACCGCAGGCTCGATCAGCCGGCGGGCCTCGAACACGTGCATGGCCTGTTCGATCGACGGTTTTGCAACGTAGGCGCCACGTTGCGGAATCAGCTCGACGATTTGTTCATGCGCCATGCGCGCCAGGACTTCGCGAATGCGGGCCCGGCTGACACCGAAAATATCGGCCAGTCGCTCCTCGACCAGCTTGGTTCCCGGCAACAGTCGATGTTCGACGATGGCCGCGTAGATTTTTTCGTAAATCTCGTCGTGCAGGTTTTCGCGCTCCAGGCGGGCAGATACCGGGGTTTGTCGCGCGCGGGAAGTCGGCATGGCGGGCGGTTCTGGTTGGGCTGGCTGGGCGTCGATGCTGCGACGACGACCGGGTCGGGCAGCGCGAACCTTGATTGTAGGAACCACAGACAAGAACTCGTCGAGTTGTTTCGTTACTGCCATCAAGCGCTTCGGCATCAATGCCAGCTGAACATGCGGCCCCAGCCCTTGATCTCGGCCGGATCCGCGCCGACCGCGCGCAACGCACCCCAGACCGTTGTGCACACCGTGTCGAGCAGTGTGATGTCCAGGCTGCGTTCCAGTTCGTCGGCCAGTGGCGCGGCGCGCAGATTGGTGCAGAAGGTGGTGATCGCCTGAGGCTTCGCCACCGCCACCTGCGCCATCAGCTCGCGCAACTGAACCGGCTCGACCAACGCGAAGTCATGGTTGACGCGAATGTCCAGGTGGCGCTCTGCGACGATCTCGATGCCGAGCGCTGCGTAGTTGTCGATGATGCGCTGCTGCACATCGGCGGTGTAAGGGGTGACCAGGGCGAGGCGGCGAATGTCGCGCAGCGCCAGCAATTCGTTGAGGGCCAGCACCGCGGTGGTGGCCGGGATGCCGGTGCGCTCGGTGATGCGATCGACCAATCGGCGGTCGGCGTCGAAGCCCAGCCAGCCGGCCGCAGTGCCGCTCCAGGCGATCACATCGACCCGCGCATCGGCCAGCAGATCGGCCGCAGCGAGGATCTTGCTGTCGTCGAACTGGCCCAGCGCGCGTTCCGACAATGCGATTTCGGTAACCGTGAAGCGCGAAAAATGCGCGGAGCAGTTCGGTACCTCGGCAACCAGCGCACTGGTCAGCGGCTCGAGTGCCGTATTGGAAGAAGGCGTCAGCACGCCGATGCGGATGGGTCGGGTCATGGTTGGCAGCTGCAAATGGATGCCGACAGCCCTGCGCTGTCGAAGCCATCGATTATGGCGCTTCAAAAAATGTCGACATTAGTGTAAACACTGTGTTCAACGAATGAATTGTCGAATACTGTGTCGACATTGAAATTTGCATTCGTCGAGGTAGCAGGCCCGGCTCTTGCGTATGCAGCAGCAGGCCCGTAGCTATCTCAGATAACCAAGCACCATCTCGGAGCATCAGGACATGTTGTTGACACCTTTGTCACCAGAACATTTGAAAGTCGTGCACAAGTTTTGTGCGCCGACGTGCCAGACGTGAGCGACTTTGCCTTTGACCTGGTGGTGCGGCGTGCGCAAGTGGCGACCGCCAGCGACTGCTTTGCCGCCGATATCGGCATCCGCGCGGGCCGCGTCATCAGCCTGGGAACCGACCTGGCGCCCGGTCGGCGCGAGATCGACGCAGCGGGCCGAGTCGTGACCCCGGGCGGTGTCGATGCCCACTGCCATCTCGATCAGCCAATGGCCGCGCCGATGCGCATGGCCGACGATTTCGACTCCGGCACCCGCTCGGCCGCCTGCGGCGGCACGACGACCGTGATTCCGTTCGCCGCGCAAGCCAAGGGCCAGTCCCTGCGTGCGGCCGTTGCCGACTACCACCAGCGTGCCGAAGGACGGGCGCACGTCGACTACGCCTTCCACCTGATCGTCAGTGATCCGACACCCGATGTGCTGGGCAACGAACTGCCAGCGCTGATCCGCGAGGGCCTGACCTCGTTCAAGGTCTACATGACCTACGACGACCTGAAGCTCGATGACGGGCAGATTCTCGACGTCCTGTCGGTCGCTCGTGAGCACGGCGCGATGGCGATGATCCACGCCGAAAATGCCGATTGCATCGAGTGGCTGACCAAGCGGCTCGAGGCGGCAGGCCGCACCGCGCCACGTTTTCACGCACATTCGCGGCCGATGCTGGTCGAGCGCGAGGCGACCCATCGGGCGATCGCCTTGTCGCAATTGGTCGATGTGCCGATCCTGATCGTGCATGTCTCGGGCCGCGATGCCGTCGAGCAAATTCGCTGGGCGCGTGCCCATGGTCTGCAGGTGCATGCGGAAACCTGCCCCCAGTATCTGTTCCTGACCGCCGAGGACCTCGGCATCGATGACAGCTACCAGGGCGCACGTTGCGTCTGCAGCCCGCCGCCGCGCGACAAGGCCAACCAACAGGTGATCTGGGACGGCCTGAACGACGGCCTCTTCACGATCTTCTCGTCTGACCACGCGCCGTTTCGCTTCGACGCTCCGGAAGGCAAGAAGCCTGGCGGCAAGGAGGTTGCGTTCCGTCACATCCCGAACGGCATTCCCGGCCTCGAAACCCGCCTGCCACTGCTGTATTCCGAAGGCGTACTCGGCGGGCGCATCACGCTCGAGAAGTTTGTCGAGCTGACCTCCACCAATCCGGCCAAGGCCTATGGCCTGCATCCCCGCAAGGGAACGATCGCGCCCGGCTGCGATGCCGATCTGGTGATCTGGGACGAAGGCGACTTCGAGATCAGCAATTCACGGCTGCATCACGCGGTCGACTACACGCCTTACGAGGGCATGCGACTGCAAGCATGGCCGGGCATGACCTTGATCGGCGGTGAAGTGGTCTGGGACGGCACGAACTTCCACCCGCGCGCCGGGCGCGGACGCTTTCTCAAATGTGGTCGCCCGAGCCTGCGGCCGATGCGCAAGGAAACGACCTCATGAAACTGCTGCTGATCAATCCGAACATCTCTACCAGCGTGTCGGAGCTGATCCGCGCCGAGGCGCAACGCAGCGCTTCGCCGGGCACCGAGATCGAGGTGATGACCGCCGGCTTCGGTGTGGCCTACATCGAAACCCGTTTCGAGGCCTTGGTCGGTGCCTATGCAGCCGCCGAGCTGGCGGCCGAGCACCACGAGCGTTTCGATGCAGTCATCGTCGCAGCCTTCGGCGACCCCGGACTGGCCGGTCTGCGCGAAGCCTTGCCGTGCCCGGTGATCGGCCTGACCGAGGCGGCACTCGCCAGCGCCAGCCTGCTGGGCCAGCGCTTCTCCATC
>JBDTQC010000347.1:0-4425 GCA_039932405.1 Ideonella sp. | reverse complement strand
GCCATCACTTTCGGATTCGAGAGAATGCGCGCCTGACTGTTGCTGGCCAGCGTGTTGAGAATCCCGACAATCTGCCCGGCGCTGTTGGCAAATCCCAGCGTCAAGCCACCCGACCCGATGCCCAGCCGGCCCAGCGTTCCACCCTGAATCGATCCGCGGCTGCTGGTCTGCGGGTTGATGTTCCACTCGATACCCAGCGCCTGGCTACCCCCCAGCCGCAGCTCGGCCACGACGACCTCGATCATGGCCGATTTGACCGGTCGATCGAGCTCGCGCAACAGCGCCATGATTTGCTGATACTCCTCCGGCGTGGTTCCGCGAATGATCAAGGTATTGGTCGGACTGTTCACGACAACCCGATTGTTGGAGCCCGAAGTTCGCGCGGGCGCTGCGGTTACCCCGCCAATCCCCTGGCCAGCGGTGGCAAGTGGTGCGGCAGATGGATTGCCGACGCTCCCGGTCAGTATTTCACCCAGTGTCTTGGCAAGTTCCTGTGCATCGGCGTACTTGACCGCATAGGTGTAGATGCCGTTTTGCGTTTGCACCGACAGCGGGCGATCGAGCTCGCGAGCCCAGCGGAGCACCTGATCCATTACCTCGTCATTGGTCGTGAACACAATGATGCTGCCGATTGCATTGACCGGGATGATCAAGATCGGAACGCTGGTGAGTTGGCCGACGGCAACGCCGTAACCCTGCGCGGTCAGCACGTCGTTGAGTCGAGCGCTCAGCTCGAGGGGGTTCATGAACGCAGGCGTGATCCGCTTGGCCACACGCCCACGCATGCGTGGCTGATCGAGCGTCTTGATCAACTCCAGCGCGAGCCGCAGATCGGCCTGCGTACCGGATAGCAAAAAGCCGTTGCGGGCCGCGTCGTCGACGACGTTGACACGCGTGCCGAGAATCTGGCGCAACCATTGACTGATGTCACTGGCCTTCACCACATCGACTTCGACGTGCTGGAAAGCCTGACGCAGCGATTCCGGCGTATCCGGCAGTGTCTTGCCGCGTCGCAGAATCGGCGGAGCCGACCCGGCCTGTGCACTTTCCGGAACAATCCGGAACACGCCACCCAGGTCCAGCACGGCCAATTGGTAGCTGCGCAACAAGTTGACCGCCACCTCCTGCATCTTGGCGCGCGAAATCGGCTGCGAGGTCTTGAAGGTGACGATATCGGTGCGCGCGTTGATCGTCTGGTCCATCGAGTACGGCACCTTCAGGACGTTGCCGAACAAGATCTGGATGAACATCGGCAGCGGTGTCTGCTCGATCGCCATCGAAACTTCGTCCCCGGCGTTGGCCGGCGTCACCGACGGAGTTTCGGTGGACCGGGTCGGTTCTGCGAGCTGGGACGCAGGCAGATCGGTGATGACGGTTTCGGTCGGCCGCGAGGGCGACGCGTTGTTACCGATGCTCAAGCTCGCAGGGGCGGGGCTGCGTGGAAAGTTGACCGGACCCGGCAGGGCCCGCGGAGGTGCGGAACACGCCACCAGCAGTGCAGAAAGCGCGAACGGCGCGACAGCGCGCGCGCGGGAACTGGAATTCATCTAGACCCTATGTAAGAGAGCACCATCGAACGCTTGCCCTGAGCGAGCGTGACGTCCTCGTCATTGATGGATTCGATGCGATATCCGCCGGGTAATTCCTGCCCGACGGTGAAATATTCAGGCGTTGTGCTGCCTTGGCGCAGCACGATGACCGCCCATTTTCCGCTGGTCAGCGCCGAGCCGACCAGCCGCCATGTCGGAGGAGTGAGCGAGGGATCTCGCGGCGGAATCGGTTGGCGCAGCCGGAATTCCCACATTGGCCACGGCAAACCGGATGGGCGGGCGGTCGGCGCTGAATCGACGACGATTTCTTCGTTCTCGCCCAGTCCTCGTGTCAAGCCATCGATCGAAGGGGCTGTTTTTCCATTGCCCGCGGTAGCCGCCGGAACGGGCGATGCGCCCGAGCTCGGGCTGACATGTTGCTGATAGCCGAGCCATGCACCGACGGTGCAAGCGAGCAACGAAACCAGCACGACCAGGGCGACTTTGCGCCAGGCGCCGCCAGCGATCAGGCGATCGGACGACTCCGAATCGAACGGTTGCCGGATGGTCGGATCGATTGCCGTTGCCATCTCAGGATCCGCCCGATGGCAAGGCGATGATGTGCCGTTCCACATCGTATTCAAATGTCGTTCCGCGAACCACGACACCGTTGATTCGCCAATAGGCGTCCGGATCGGCGAGCAGACGCCTGGCGAATTCGGCGATTTCGTCGTTCTGGAACGAGCCGCTGACAATGGCACGCGCCTTCTGAATCCCGAGATCGATCAATTTCACCTTGTTCTCGTCAGTCGCTCCGGCCGCAGGCGAGACGGCGGAACTCGGGTTCGACCCGTTTGTTGGCCCCGGCGTGGCAATCGTGTCGTCCGCCAGCCTCACGCTGCAGACGGCAGCACCGGTGGCCGCACATTTTTGACGCAGGTCGTAGACGATTTTTGCGCGGATCATCTGGGCTGGTTCGGTTGTTTGCAGCCGGTCCATCAGCGCCGCCTTTTGCGTCTTTGCATTTTCGAGGCTGGCCTGCAGGCTGACCATCTCGCCATCGTCCGACACCCGACTGGCGGTTCGCTGAACCGAACTGACTTGGGACTCGACGCCTCTCAAGTCAACGCGTGCAGTGTCGGCCAGCGTCCAGAACCCGATGGCCAGCAGCACGCTGAACAAGGCCGGCAACAGTGAGGAGTGCGCAGCGTCGGCACCTGATGAACCAAAGAAACGCATCAATGTGGCCTGCTCAGCGTGGCGGCGATTCGTCGGTAGCCCGGCGTATGCATGGTGAACGTAGCCTGTCGGACGTCGACGTTGTCGCGCAGTGCAACATCGGAAACGCCCGGCATTCTACCGAGGACCGCCAGCATCCCTGGCAGATCGATCTCCCCGCCGGCAGAGACCAGCACCAGTCGGGCTTCGTCGTTGCGAACTTCGAGTTCCTTCATGACGACACCAGTGGCGGCGAGTGGCTTGGCGAGGGCTTGCAGGAATGTGTCGACCTGGAAGCTGCCCCCGAGGTCCCGGTAGGCAGCCACCCATTCACGGTCCTGTGATTCCAGCTTGCGCAAGCTCGCGAGCTTTTGCGCTCGCTCGATTGTCAACTCGGCATCGCCTTCGAGCCCGGCCAGGCGATCGCGCTCGCCGAGCAGGCTGCCGCCCCAATAGGCGGCATAAACCGCGCAGCCGACGGCCGCTGCCACACCCACCGCCGTCAAGGCACGCTGTGCGGACGGCGCACCGATGGCCAGGCTGCCAGTGGTGTCGAGCGCCCCGCCGAGCAGATCGCGGGCCCACGGGCTACCCAGCGCTCGCGACGCCGAGGCGGCCCCTGAGACCTTGCTCTCCCACTGCGAACTGACGATGGCGCCGCCGTCCAGATTCATTGAATCGACGCCTTTGGCGCAACGCAGCCGCAGTTGGCCCTGTCGCACCGGCAATTCAAGCAGCAGCGTTTCCGCCACCGGACGCATGCCGCCGAGGTCGCGGCCGGCGCGTCGCAGCGCTGCTTCGACATCCTGCTCGTCCCAGAACCACAACATCAAGGTCTTGTTTCGGACCGCCGCACTGGCGCCGCTCTTGAGATGTGGAGCCAGTCGCTTGGCCTGCAGAGCGGCGAAACCTCTGAGTTCGTACCATGCAACGCCCTTGCAAGCCACTGACTCGAACACGCACAACTCGCGGCCGATCACCAACATCGGGCGCCAGCTGCGCTGATTTGTCGCCACGACCTGCGTGCTGCCGAGCTCGTCAGTTTGCAAACGGAGAATTGGATAGAACATTGGGTGCTTTGCGCTGATCGGCCGGAAGTTCGAAATCGGGTGCCGGCAACTCTGCAAGGGCCTGTGCAACGGTCTTGGGTCGCGGACGATAGCGGATTTCGTGCATTCGCCAAGGACCGCCATCACGGCTTGGGGTCAATTCAAGATCGTAGACCAATATCCAGCCCACCGAAGCCAACTGGTGTGTGACCCGCAGCACACTTCCGGCGAAGCCGCCGCCAAGCCTCGAAAACGGGTCTCCGCCGACGATGGTGATGGCCGGCTGCTCCTTCAATTCAAAACCCTCGCGCCGGGCCTCGACCGTCGCCGCCGCCGCATCAGCGGTCAGGCCGGCAATTTGAAGCAGGGTGGCCGATGCGGTGTTCAGGTTGAACCGTCCGTCGCTGTGGACGGTCACCAGATCATCGCAGCCGAGCGCCTTCCATTGGTTGCGCAACTCGGCCCAACCCTTGACCCGCCAGATCTCCTCGCGGCTGAGCAGTGACGCATTGCGCGGCTCGGGCAGGTTGGCTGTGCGGTACTCGAATGCTTCTGCGCCATTCAGGCGCTTGTCGTTGTCGCGATCGACATAGTCGCCAAGTGTGTCGATCAGCTGCGTGGCCTGATCG
>JBDTQC010000346.1:0-4432 GCA_039932405.1 Ideonella sp. | reverse complement strand
CGCTTCTTCGGCGCCGCCCGCAACATCGAGGAAGGCGGCTCGCTGACCATCATCGGCACCGCGCTGATCGATACCGGCAGCCGCATGGACGAAGTGATCTACGAAGAATTCAAGGGCACCGGCAACTGCGAGATCTACCTCGACCGCCGGATGTCGGAGAAGCGCGTCTACCCATCGATCCTGCTCAACAAGAGCGGCACGCGGCGCGAAGAGTTGCTGCTCAAGCCCGAGATCCTGCAGAAGACCTGGATTCTGCGCAAACTGCTGTATCCGATGGACGAGATCGAGGCGATGGAGTTCATTCTCGACAAGATGAAGTCGACGAAGAACAACCTCGATTTCTTCGACCTGATGCGGCGCGGCGGTTGACAGACGTCAAAGTCCCGTTGCAAGGCCGCGGCCGCATACACCGGCTACAGAGCAAGCGTTGAAGCGCGCTGGCCTGTTCTGCTGCGTGTCCCCCCGACTCCTGCCTGAACGGCGGCGTCTCCTCCTTTACCTCCGCAGAACAGGCCAGCTCGCCTCAACGCTTTGGCACAAAAGTGAACTTCCGCCAGCGCACTGGGCGAATCACTGCAGGGGAAGGCCGAGGGCGACGGGTGGCCGGATGACGGAGGTCAAGGAGGAGACGCCGACGTTCAAGAGGGCGTCGGGGGACACGCGGTCATCCGGCCACCCGCCGGCCTCGGCCTCGGCCCCGCTCCAGCGTCAAATGTGTTCTTTCCCCGAGCAGACAAAGCCGTGCTGTAAGACAGGCTGCGGAGGATCTCATCAACAAGCTATAATTCCAGATTAACTCGCTCCAGGAAAGTGCGTCGAAAGGTTCGACGTGGCTTCCGTAACTAAAGCAGCGCAAGCATCAAGGCACCCATGAAAGACGGCATCCACCCCTCCTATCGCGACGTCTGTTTCGTCGACTTGTCCAACGGCTTCAAATTCGTCACGCGCTCATGCGCGCAGACGAGAGAGATGGTCGACATGGAAGACGGCCGCAAGCTGCCGCTGTTCAAGCTGGAAACCACCAGCGAGTCACACCCGTTTTATACCGGCACACAAAAGAGCATCGACTCCCTTGGTGGCCGCGTCGAGAAATTCCGCACCAAGTTTGCCAAGCTCGGAATCAAGAAATAATCCGCTCCCCGCAGCAGAATCAGGCAGCTTCGGCTGCCTTTTTTGTTGGTGTACCGGACCCTCCGACCCTGATCCATGGCGACCACTCCGAACCCGGCACTCGTGACCCAGCGCGCAGCGCAGCGCCTGCCGCGCGCAGCGCTGCTGCTGTTCTGTGCAGCGTATGTGCTGCCCGGTCTGTTTGGTCGAGACCCTTGGCGCAATGCCGATATCACGGCTTTCGGCTACATGGCGAGCATTGCCCAGGGTCACTCGGGTTGGTTCTCGCCGAGCGTCGGTGGTCTGGCTGCCGATGCGGCGCTGTTGCCATACTGGATCGGCGCCGCCGCGATTTCGATGTTGTCGCCGCTGATCGAGCCTGCCGTCGCTGCCCGCCTCCCCTTCGCGTTGTTGCTCGTTCTTTCGCTGGTGATGACCTGGTACAGCACCTATCACCTGGCTCGCACCGAGGCCGCGCAACCCCTGCCCTTCGCTTTCGGAGGCGAAGCCGACCCGGTCGACTACGCCCGCGCAGTAGCCGATGGCGCGCTGCTGGCGCTGATCGCAACGCTGGGACTTCTGCAACTCGGACACGAAACCACTCCCGAGCTCGCGCAGCTCGCCAGCGCATCGGTTTTCCTCTATGCGCTGGCAGCCAGTCCGTACCGGCCCCGGCTGGCGCCACTGGCCGCGCTGCTTGCATTGCCAGCGCTGGCAGCCAGCGGAGCCCCGTCGATTGCCTTGGCACTCGGGCTGGCCGGGCTGTTGATCAGCATGCGCTCAAGCTATGTGGCGGTGCGCCGCTTTTCGATCTACCTCGCCATCGCGACCGCGGCCTCGGTCGCGACGGCAAGCGTGCTGGGTGCATGGCACAACCGAATCGACCTGCCGCTCACCTTGTCCGACGCCAGCGATTCGATTCGCCTGCTGGCGTGGTTCACCTGGCCGACACTGCCGCTGGCTGGTTGGACGCTTTGGCGCTGGCGCCGCCAATGGTCGAAACGCCACATGTCGGTCCCGTTGGCGTGTGCAGGCGTCGCCGTGCTGGCCTGCCTGGCGATGGGCGGCATCGATCGTGCTCTGATGCTGGGCTTGCCAGCACTGGCGGTGCTGGGTGCATTCGCGCTGCCGACCCTGCAACGCAGCAGCGGTGCCGCCATCGACTGGTTCTCGGTGTTTTTCTTCAGCATCTGCGCGGTAACGATCTGGGTCGTCTACGTCGCAGTGCAAACCGGGTTTCCAGCCAGGCCAGCTGCCAATGTGCAGCGCCTGTTGCCGGGTTTCGAGCCGACATTTTCTAGTCTTCAACTGCTCTTGGCAATTGCTGCCAGCACAGCATGGATTGCGCTCGTGTTCTGGCGCACCGGTCGCAACCGACATCCGCTGTGGAAGAGCGTGGTGCTGCCAGCCAGTGGCGTGGCCCTGTGCTGGCTGTTGTTGATGAGCCTGTGGTTGCCGATGCTCGACTACGCGCGCAGCGAGCGGCCGTTGGTTCAGGGTGTGTCGCGTCACATTCCGCGGCAATCCTGCGTCGCCATGCCGGGCTCGCCACTGGCCCGCATTGCAGCCATCGAGCAGCTGGGCGGGTACCGCGTCGATGCGGCGAACCCGCTGGGCATCACCCGGTGCAACTACCTGCTGCGCCAGGAAAAACGAAACGCCGCCGAAGCAGCACCCACCGGCTGGAAGCTGCTGTCGCGGGTACGCAGGCCGAGTGACAGAACCGAGCTGATTGCGATCTATGTGCGAGCGGCCGAGCGGCCTTGATCGCGCGCAGGGAATGGCTCTACGGCTACCGGCTCTGCGGTCGGCTGTCCTTGCGATCCTTGCGGTTCATCCGGGCGCACTCGGGAGACCGGGAAAACCAGTTTGAATGTGGAACCCTGGCCTGGCTCGCTGCTGATCTCCAACTCGCCGCCATGCCGCTGCACCACATGCTTGACGATCGAAAGTCCGAGACCGGTACCGCCCGTATCGCGTGAACGACTGCCGTCGATTCGGTAGAAGCGCTCGGTCACCCGAGCCAGGTGCGCCTTCGCGATACCGATTCCCGAATCCTTGACCTCGATCTCGCCGCTGCCGTCGTCGCGGACCTGCCAACCGATCTCGATCGCACCGCCGGCCGGTGTATAGCGCACGGCATTCGTCACGAGATTGGAGATGGCGCTGGCCAGTTCCGGCTCGCTTCCCGCCAGTTGCGCTGGCTCGGCCAGATTGACTTCGATCCGATGACGACCAGCGCTCAGTGCCACTGCATCGGCGTGTGCGTGATCGAGCAGCCTCTTGACCGAAACCCAGTGATCAACGGCGGGCCGCGGACTGCCTTCGAGCTGCGCAAGGATCAGCAGATCGGCCACCAGGCTCTGCATGCGTTGGGTCTGCTGCGCCATCAATTCGACCACCCGTCGCCGCTCGACCTCACTGAGCGGCAGCGTGCCCATGGTTTCGACGAAGCCGGCCAGCACGGTCAGCGGTGTGCGGATCTCATGCGACACATTGGCGACGAAATCACGGCGCATCGCCTCGTTGCGCTCGCGCTCGGTGACATCTTGCGAGAGCACCAGCCGCATGCCATCGCCGAACTCGCGAATGATCACCAGCAAGGTGCCTCGCAAACGGGGATCCTGAAACGTGATCGGGGCCGAATGGTCATCCGATTGAAGGTACGAGACAAAGGCAGGCGCGCGGACCAGGTTGGTCACCCGCTGCTGGCGATCACGCACCGGGTCCAGCCCGAAGTGGGTGGCCGCCGCCGAGTTGCACCATTCGATGTTGTCGCCTCGGGTCAGCACCATGACACCGTTCGGCGACACCTCGATGGCCGACAGAAACTGGTCGAGCCGCGATGATTCGACCGCGGCTCGCCGGTCGAGCTTGCGAAACGTGCGTTCGATCAGATAGCCGAGTTCGCCCCAGATGCCAGGGTCGCGAGGTGCCGAATCGGTGCGATCGCCGCGCAGCCAGACCAGCAGCCGGCGTGCCCGCAGCGATTCGACGGCAACGATCAGGCCGGCTCCACATGCCCCTCCAAGTGCAGCAGCGAAAGAAGGCACGCCCCACCCGTAGCCGAGCATCATGCCGACCTCGGCAAACAGGAAAACCAGCAGTGCGCTGGTGATGACCCGTGAGATCAACCAACCCATGATTGCAGGCCTCGATCGCTAGGCCCGCGCCTGCGATTGCTGAGTCACCCTGTACCCCGCACCGCGCACAGTTTCGACCATCCGCGCTGCGTTGACGGGCGCCAGCGCCTCCCGCAGGCGCTTGACATGCACATCGACCGTGCGTTCCTCGATGAAGACATGGTCACCCCAGACACGGT
>JBDTQC010000345.1:0-4445 GCA_039932405.1 Ideonella sp. | reverse complement strand
AAGCCTGTTTCGGCGCTGCTCCGACGGCCTTGTTTTCGATCGAGGTGCATACCGATCCCACTTCGTCACCGATCTTCGAGGCCGGTTTCGCCGGTCATCGAAAGGGGTACGACCTCGCTCACACCCCTGGCGTCGCCGGTGGTCGCTTTCTGCTGCACGCCTCGATGAGCCTGTTCTTCCAGAATGGCGGTGGGCCATGCTACGTGGTGTCGGTCGGCAGCTTTGCCGACGCCCCCTCGGCCAGCGCATTGCTCGCCGGCATCGAGGCCCTGCGAAGCGAAGCCGAGCCGACCCTGCTGGTGGTTCCCGACGCGGTGCTGCTCGCGCAAACCGATTGCATTCAGGTGCAGCAGGCAATGCTCGGGCAGTGTGGCGACCTGCGCGACCGCTTCGCAATCCTGGATTTGCACGGCGGCGCACACGCCCGCAACAGCCCTTCGGGCGATCCGGTGGCCAGCTTTCGCAGCGCCATCGGTGACGGCCACTTGGGGTTCGGTGCGGCGTATTACCCGTGGCTCGACACGACGCTCGCGCCCACATCGGCCATCACCTGGCAGAGCTTCACCGACCCCGCTAATTTGGCTGATCTGCTCGGCACCGACCCCGGCAACGTCCCCAGCAAGCAGCTCGCCGACGCCTTGGCCGACCTGCGCCTGACCGATGCCCAGTGGTCCGATCGTGCGATCGGTGCGATCCAGGCGCAACAGCATGGCGGCACACCGAATCAACGGCCGGCCCACGATCAAGTCGAGCATGGACTCGCGCTTTTCAGGCACTCCCTCGATCAGCAATTGCGCACACTGTGCCCGCTGTTCAACACCATCGTCGGCCAGGCGACCCGGCAGCTCAACCGACTCCCTCCGGGCGCCGCAATGGCCGGCGTCTATGCGCGGGTCGACAACGAGCGTGGGGTCTGGAAAGCACCTGCCAATGTCGGCGTGTCCGCCGTGCAAGCACCGGCCGTGGCGATTTCGCAGAACGAGCAGGACGACCTCAATGTCGCGCTGGACGGCAAATCGATCAACGCGATCCGCAGCTTCATCGGCCAGGGCACGCTGGTGTGGGGCGCGCGAACGCTCGACGGCAACAGCTTCGACTGGCGCTATGTCAACGTGCGCCGGACCATGATGATGATCGAGGTGTCGTGTCGACTGGCCATCCAGGCTTACGCCTTCGAGCCCAACGAGGCGCTCACCTGGGTCACGATCCAGAGCATGTTGAACAGTTTTCTGACCGAGCTCTGGAAGGCCGGCGCATTGGCCGGCCCCACACCGCGAGAGGCCTTCGCGGTACACGTCGGGCTGGGCCAGACCATGACGGCAGCCGATCTGCAGCAAGGCCTGCTGCGTGTATCGGTGATGGTCGCCATCAGCCGTCCGGCCGAATTCATCACCATCAGTCTTCAGCAACGCATGCAGGCGTCCTGATCCTTCACAGCGGCGCCAGCGCCGCGGAGCGCACGCATCAAACCGTCTGGCGCAAGCCTTGCAAGGACGCGAGCAACTGCTCGACCTGTTCCGGCGCCAGTCGATCCCTGCCCTGCGCATAACCGGCGGCGATCTGCTCGTAGAAGCGCGCGTTCATCAGGTTGGCCGCCGAGTTGTCGCGCGTTGCAACCCGCTTGCCTGGCACGCCGGCAATCACAGAGTTGTCGGGAAAGACCTGGCCCTCGGTGACGATGGTATGGCCGGCGACGATCGAATTGGCGCCGATTCGCACCCCGTCCATCAGCGTGGCATTGATGCCGATCAGGCAGCGGTCCCCGATCTCGCAGCCGTGCAGCGTGGCGTGATGCGTGATCGAGCAGTCTTCGCCGACGAGGGTCGGCGTCAGGTAGCCGACATGGATCATCACGAAATCCTGGATGTTGCTGCGCGCACCGATCCGGATCTCGTGCATCTCGCTGCGCATCACCACATTCGGCCAGATCGACACGCCAACGCCGACATGAATCTTGCCGTACAGGCAGGCACTCGGATGCACGAAGGCCGGCGAGTCGAGCACGACACCCTCGCCGATGTGTGGCCGCTGCTGCGAAGGGTTGATCTGCTGTGGCATCTGCGCACTCCGCGATTGCTGAACCGGATCATTCTGCGACATCAGCGAGCGCCGCGAAATTTCAGTCCTCCTCTGCGATATCGTCGGATAACGATGGCCGATCCTTCTTCTTGCGTTTGGCCTTGCGCTCAGCCTCGCGCTGCAGCCCGATTACCAGCCACTGCGCAAATTCGTCAGGCGTCTCGAGCGTGATCCGGCCCCAGGCGCCACTGCGGAAATCATTGATCACCACCTCGGCGGCCTTCTGCATGTCGACCTGCCCACCACTGCGCAGACCGCCTCGCTTGCGGCCGATATCGGCCAGCAACTGGTCACTGTGCGGACCGCTGGCAACCGAGCAATCGGCAAGCTTGTAGCGCGTCTGCAAACGCTCGGCATAGCGTTCGCGCACCGCGTCGAGCAACTCGAGCGCGACTTCTTCTTCGTCGTAGGCATTGCGCCCGATGCCGCCGCTGGCCGCCAGGTTGTAGCCACTGCGCTCGACGATGATGCGCGGCCACAACATGCCCGGCGTGTCGAACAGATAACAATCGTCTTCGAGCACGATCTTCTGCTCGCGCTTGGTGATGCCGGGTTCGTCACCGGTGTGCGCGCGCCGCTGGCCGGCCAGTGTGTTGATCAGGGTCGACTTGCCGACATTCGGAATCCCGCAGATCAACACCCGCAGCGGCTTGACCATGCCGCCCCGCAGCGGTGCCAGGCCGCGACACGCCGCAACCAGTTGCCGTGCCGGCGCTGCTTGACCGGCATCCAGCGCGATGGCACGCGTTGCGGCCTGCGCCTGGTAGTGAGCCAACCAGGCGTCGGTACACGACGGATCAGCGAGGTCCTGCTTGTTCAGAATCTTCAACGCCGGCTTGCCTTGCGTCAGCTCGGCCAGCAGCGGATTGGCGCTCGACCCCGGCAGCCGGGCATCGAGCATTTCGATCACCACATCGATATCGGGCAGCCGCTCGACGATGGCCTTCCTGGTCGAGTGCATGTGCCCCGGAAACCACTGGATCGGCATGTCGTTGTCTGCTTTGTGCTGTTGCCGCGACGGCTACGGAAAATCCAGTTCCGGATAGCGGCGAAAGATGCCATCCTCGTTGAACGCGATGCGCCGCTCGCTGCGCAGATAGGCGGCAACCCGCGGCAGTTTGGCGACGCGCTGGTGTAGCTGCCTCAGCAACGGCGCCCGGTCCAGCGCCTTGTTCGAAGCGGTCGGAAAGGCATACGAGAGCCCTTCGATCAACTGGAACAGCGACAGGTCGGCATAACTCAACTTGCCTGCAACCAGGTGCCGCGAGCCCGCAGGATTGCACTGCAGGATTTTCTCGAACCAGCTGATGAACTTGGGAATGCGCTCGGCGCAAAAGCCTTGCGCGCGCCGCAAGGCCTCAGGCTTCTGATCGTCGTAGAAGAGCCCGTTGCCCACCGGGTGATGGGTGTCGTGCGCTTCGTCGACCATGTCGGCGATCGTCAGCTGGATCTGCAGGGTCCAGACCCGCGCCTGCTCGCTGCGCGCCACCAGTTTGAGCGTCGGCGCCAGGTGGTGCAGGATCGCAGCGGTCTGCGCCACCCACAACTTGCCATCCTTCAGAAACGGCGGCGCAAACGGCGGATAGGGCAAGGCGTCTGTTTGCATGCTGCGCAACATTTGCGACATGCCCTGCTGCTCGTCGCCGGCCGTTCGTGCGACATCAAGATACGGCGCACCGGCCGCCTCCAGTGCCAGCCGCACGAATTCGCCGCGGCCCTGGATGGTTGGCCAGTAGTGCAATTCATAGGTCATGAGATGCACTGTAGCCGCTCGCGCGTTGCAAACCCTTGACGCCGCCGATTACCCGGCTGGGCGGGTGAGCACAGGCCGGGATCGACGCTCCGGCTGCCTCTGCAGCTGCCGCGGCCGCGGCTGCCGATGCCGGCCCCGAAGGATTACTTCGCCACCAGCGCCCGTTCGATGGCCGTCACCAGCGGCGCGCTGACGGGCGTGGTTTCGCTGTTGAAACTGGCAATTGGCTGGCCGCGTCGGTCGATCAGGTATTTGTGGAAGTTCCAGCCCGGCGCGCTGCCGGTGGCCTTGGCGAGTTCGGCGAACAGCGGATTCGCCTGCCGGCCCTTCACGACCGTCTTGCTGAACATCGGAAACTTCACGCCGTAGGTGTTGAAGCAGAAATCGGCGATCTGCTTGCCGTCGCCTGGCTCCTGCTGGCCAAAATCGTTGCTCGGAAATCCCAGCACGACCAGCCCACGCGCCGCATATTTCGCATGCAACGCTTCCAGCCCTTCGTACTGCGGCGTGAAGCCGCAGTAGCTGGCAGTATTGACCACCAGCAGCACCTTGCCGGCGTATTGACACAGAGACTGCGGCTTTTCGTCCTGCAGTCGGTCGAAGGTCTGCTGCA
>JBDTQC010000344.1:0-4457 GCA_039932405.1 Ideonella sp. | reverse complement strand
CAATACTCCTTGACCGACGACGCGACCAGGCTGACTGACGGTGGCCCGTCGTCGAACCCCACACCGTTCCCGAATCCGAACGTGACTCCGCCGCCGCAACCGACCAGCGCGGCGGCAAAGGTAAGCATGATTGACCGGCGAATGCGAAAAAGAGGCAAGAAGGGGCGAGATGTCTGCAATCGGACAAAATCCGGGGCCATCTCAAAATCATAGTCCGGGCATCGTCAAGTTGTCGAGTCAGAAATGGGCCACCGCCCGCACCAATCACCCTTGCGTCGGGACGGGCTGGCGTGTTCCGCGCAGGTAAAGGAGGAGGCAGGGGCCGCAGGTCACTGCCGGGGGACACGGAGCGGAACACGCCAGCCCGTATCGACGCTCGCTCGGTCAATTTCTATAAACCGCTTCTCTTGCCGGCACTCAGCCCGACCTCAGGTCTGGCGGCATAGCCTTCGCTATGATGCCCGGTTGCCCAGCGATCACCTCATGCCCAGCATTTCCACCCAGAACGACCAGCCGAACAGCGATGCGTCCAAAGCATTGAGGTCCAAATCCCGGCCCGAACCATCGATCGAGGCCGATTCGATCCGGATTCGTGGCGCGCGTACCCACAACCTGAAAAACATCGACCTCGACATCCCGCGCAATCAACTGGTGGTGATCACCGGCCTGAGCGGTTCGGGCAAGTCGAGTCTGGCCTTCGACACGTTGTATGCGGAGGGTCAGCGCCGCTATGTCGAAAGCCTGTCGGCCTATGCGCGGCAGTTCCTGCAGCTGATGGACAAGCCCGATGTCGATGTGATCGAGGGCCTCAGCCCGGCGATCAGCATCGAGCAGAAGGCGACCAGCCACAACCCGCGCTCGACGGTCGGCACGATCACGGAGATCCACGACTACATCCGTCTGCTGTACGCGCGCGCCGGCACGCCGTTCTGCCCGGATCATCGGGTGGCGCTCGAGGCGCAAAGCGTCGCGCAGATGGTCGATACGACGCTGGCGCTGGCGCCCGAGACGCGGCTGATGGTGCTGGCGCCGGTGGTGCGCGATCGCAAGGGTGAATTCACCGAGTTGTTCGCCGAAATGCTGGCGCAGGGGTATGTGCGTTTTCGTGTCGACGGGCAGACCTTTGAATCGACCGATCTACCAAAGCTCAAGAAGACCGAAAAACACGACATCGATGTGGTGATCGACCGCTTGAAGATCAACAGCGATCCGGGCGCCGGTCTGCCGCAACGGCTGGCCGAGAGTTTCGAGGCGGCGCTGCGCATCGCCGATGGACGCGCGCTGGCCTTCGAGATGGACCACAAGCGCGAGCATCTGTTCTCCAGCAAATTCGCTTGCCCGATCTGCAGCTATTCGCTGAGCGAGCTCGAACCGCGCTTGTTCTCGTTCAATTCGCCGGTCGGCGCCTGCACCAGTTGCGACGGGCTCGGCAGCGTGACGGTGTTCGACGCCGACCGGGTGGTGGCATTTCCGACGCTCAGTCTGGCCAGCGGGGCGGTGAAGGGCTGGGATCGCCGCAACGGCTACACGTTTTCGATGCTCGAGAGTGTGGCGCGCCACTACGGATTCGATATCGATTGCCCGTTCGACGAGTTGCCCGAACAGGCCAGGCAGGTGCTGCTGTCCGGATCCGGCGTGGAAGAGATCGAATTCGTCTACGAGTCGACCGGACCGAAGGGCAAGGTACGCAGCGTTACGCGCAAGCATCCGTTCGAAGGCATCCTGCCCAATCTGACACGCCGCTTCAAGGAGACCGATTCGGCCGCAGTGCGTGAAGACCTGGCGCGTTACCAGAACGCCAAGCCCTGCCCGTCCTGCGACGGCACGCGGCTGCGAACCGAAGCGCGCCATGTCTTCCTGCAATCCCAGCAGGACGTGCTCGATCAGCAACAAGGCGAACCGATCTTTCGCGTCGAGCACTTCACCTTGCGCCAGTGCCTGGCGTATTTCGATACTCTGCAGCTGAAGGGCGCAAAGGCCGAAATCGCTGACAAGGTAATCCGCGAGATCCGCTCGCGGCTGCGTTTTCTGAACGACGTCGGTCTGAACTATCTGAGTCTGGATCGCAGCGCCGACACCTTGAGCGGCGGCGAAGCGCAGCGCATCCGCCTCGCATCCCAGATCGGCTCAGGCTTGACCGGTGTGATGTATGTGCTCGACGAGCCCAGCATCGGTCTGCATCAGCGCGACAACGACCGCCTGATCGCCACGCTGCGTCACCTGCGTGATCTGGGCAACAGCGTGCTGGTCGTCGAACATGACGAAGACGCAATCCGCGCTGCTGATCACGTGATCGACATGGGACCCGGCGCCGGTATCCACGGCGGCCGGGTGATGGCCCAGGGAACCGCGGACGATGTCGCAGCCTGTGCCGAGTCCTTGACTGGTCGCTACCTGGCGCGCACCTTGAGGATCGAGGTTCCGACTGAACGACGAAGCCCCGATCCGCAGGCGATGCTGCAGATTCACAATGCCCGTGGTAACAACCTGCAAGGCGTGAGCGTTGGCCTGCCGGTCGGCCTGCTGACCTGCGTGACCGGCGTATCCGGCTCGGGGAAAAGCACGCTGGTCAACGACACCCTTTATGCGGCGGTTGCGCGCAAGCTCTACAACAGCCACGCCGAGGCGCAACCCCACGATGGCATCGATGGGCTGGACGCCTTCGACAAGGTGATCAATGTCGACCAGAGTCCGATCGGCCGCACGCCGCGCAGCAACCCAGCCACCTATACCGGGCTGTTCACGCCGATCCGCGAGCTGTTCGCCGAGATGAATACCGCTCGCGAGCGCGGCTATGGGCCGGGCCGCTTCAGCTTCAACGTTGCAGGCGGCCGATGCGAGGCCTGCCAGGGCGATGGCGTGCTGAAGGTCGAGATGCACTTCTTGCCCGACGTCTACGTGCCCTGCGACATCTGCCACGGCAAACGCTACAACCGCGAGACGCTCGATGTCTTGTACAAGGGCAAGAACATCACCGAAGTGCTGGGCCTGACCGTCGAGGACGCGCATGCCTTTTTCAGCGCCGTGCCTGCGCTGGCGCGCAAGTTGCAAACCTTGCTGGATGTCGGACTCGGCTACATCCGGCTCGGACAAAGCGCCACCACCTTGTCCGGCGGCGAGGCGCAACGCGTCAAGCTGGCGCTCGAGCTGAGCAAGCGCGACACCGGCCGCACGCTGTATATCCTCGACGAACCGACCACCGGACTGCATTTCGCCGACATCGCCCTGTTGCTGAAGGTGCTGCATCAACTGCGCGACGCCGGCAACACCATCGTCGTGATCGAGCACAACCTCGATGTCATCAAGACGGCAGACTGGGTCATCGATCTGGGGCCGGAAGGCGGTTCCGGCGGCGGCATCGTGGTGGCTGAAGGCACGCCCGAGCAGATAGCCGCTAATCCGCGCAGTTTCACCGGCCAATACCTGAAAGCCATGGTCTGATCGCTGCATCCGCAGGCGGTGTCCAATGGGTTCCCTGATTCACGCCTGGAGACCAGATTGACAAAGACTGTCGACTACTACATCGCACCGCAATCGCCGTTCGTCTACCTCGGACACGAGCGCTTCATGAAAATACTGGCCGAAACCGGGGCCCGCGCCAGGCTGATGCCGGTTGACCTGGGCGGCAAGATTTTTCCGGCCTCAGGCGGACTGCCGCTGCCAAAACGCGCCCCACAACGGCAGGCCTACCGATTGCTCGAGCTCAGGCGTTTCAGTGCTTGGCTCGGCTTGCCGATGCACATCGAGCCGAAATTCTTTCCGGTCGCCGGCGACGACGCGGCGCGACTGCTGATTGCAGTGGATCGATCCGACGGCATCGAAGCGGCTTTGAAACTGCTGGGTGCGATCGCGCGCGCCGTCTGGGCCGAGCAATGCAACATCGCCGACCCCGCCGTCCTGGGCGAACTGCTGCATGCACAAGGTCTGCCGCCCGAACGGTTGGCCGCCTTGAAGGATCCGCAGATGCAGCAGGCCTACGAAGACTTCACGCGCCAGGCCCTTGATGCCGGCGTGTTCGGCGCACCCAGTTTCGTCATCGACGGCGAATTGTTCTGGGGCCAGGACCGGCTCGACTTCGTCGCCCGCAAGCTGGCTGCAGGCTGAGGCAGGGCCTCACTAGGCTGAAGTTCCGCCACCCCGAGCTCGAATTCCCTTATTCCATCAACCACTTGCGATGGATTTTGGGTTCGAGTTTCTGACTACGGCTGGATCGCCTGGATCAGTGCGAGTGCGCGCGGTTGGTTTGCGCTGGCCGTGGTGAGCAGCTCGAAGGTCGGCGCATTCGCGTGTGCGCTGGGCGTGCGGCAAGTGTTGCGCACGATGGTGGCCATCTCCGCCATCAAGGTTGCGAAGCTGTGCGCGGGCTCGTCGTCGTCGAGCAACTTCGATGCTGCCTTGCGCTGCGCCGAGGCAGAGCGCTTGGCGGGCGCCACCGGATCGCGCGTGGCCTTGGCGGC
>JBDTQC010000343.1:0-4460 GCA_039932405.1 Ideonella sp. | reverse complement strand
TGTCCGCCATCATCCGGGCCGATCTGGAGCGCAGCGGGGTGTTCAAGGGCCAGGATGTCACCTCGGTGATCGACGAAACAGCGGCGCCGGTGATTCCCGAATGGCGCGCCCGCAACGTCGACGCGCTGGTGGCCGGCTCGATCACGCGGCTGGCCGATGGCCGCTTCGACGTGCGCTTCAAGCTGTGGGACGTCGTCAAGGGCAACGAGATCGGTGGCCAGAGCACGGCCGTCGTGGCGGCCGATCTGCGCCTTGCTGCGCACCGGATTGCCGACTATGTCTATGAAAAGCTGACCGGCGAAAAAGGCATCTTCGCCACCCGCATGGCCTACGTGACGAAAGGCGGCGGGCGCTACACGCTGCGGGTGGCCGATGCCGATGGCGAAGCCGCTCAGGTGGCGCTGAACAGCCCCGAGCCGATCATCTCGCCGGCCTGGTCGCCCGACGGCAAGGAGCTGGCCTACGTGTCATTCGAGGCGCAGAAGGCGATCGTCTACGCGCAGGATGTGCTGAGCGGCAAACGCCGCAAGGTGGCCGATTTTCGCGGCTCGAACAGCGCGCCGGCTTGGTCACTCGATGGCCGTCAACTGGCGGTCACGCTGTCGCGCGATGGTGGTTCGCAGTTGTTCATGATCGGGCGCAATGGTGAAACGCCAAAGCGCCTGACGACCAGTTCGGCGATCGATACCGAACCGGTATTCGCGCCGGATGGCCGCATCTATTTCGTCAGTGATCGCGGCGGCGGCCCGCAGATCTATCGCATGCCCGCCGGCGGTGGATCGCCCGAGCGCGTGACGTTTTCCGGCAGCTACAACGTCAGCCCGAGCATCAGCGCGGATGGCCGCTACATGGCCTACGTGTCGCAGGAAGGCGGCGCCTTGAAAGTGCAATTGCTCGACCTGCTGTCCGGCGGCGCGCCACGCGCCCTGACCGACACGACGTCGGACGAGAGCCCCAGCTTCGCGCCCAACGGCAAGCTGATCGTGTATGCAACCCGCGTCGGCGGCCGCGATGTATTGATGACAACCACCCTCGACGGCAAGATCAAGGCGCGTCTCCTGTCTTCCACTGCCGACGTGCGTGAGCCGGCCTGGGGTCCGTATGGTCGATGAACACCGCGCTGAACTTTCTCGGCTTCCCGCCATCTTTCAACTTTGATCGCCACACCGGCGATGCGAGGCTGCTGTTTCTGATCAACCCACCGACTAGGAGATTTCCATGAAGACCCCCTCATTGACCCTGTACGCAGGACTGACCGCATTGGCCCTGGTGCTTGGCGGCTGTGCCTCCGGTACCAAGCTGGATACCCCGGTGCCGGTCGAGACGCGCGGCACCGGCGGTGCGGGCGCTGGCGGGGCGGGGTCAGGGTCGGCCGGTGCGGGCGGCAGCGCCGGCTCGGCGGGGCAATCGGGTGTGGCGAGCGTTGATCTGAACAAATCCGGCAACAACGCGGCGAATGCCAATCTGCCCCGCATCGTCTACTTCGACTACGACAGCTTCGTCGTCAAGGACGAGTTCCGCAATGTGGTCGATGCCAATGCCCGCATGCTGGCTGCCGACCGAACCCGCCGGATGTCGCTCGAAGGGCATACCGATGAGCGCGGCGGCCGCGAATACAACCTGGCGCTGGGACAGAAGCGCGCCGAAGCAGTGGCCCGTGCGATGACCTTGTTGGGCGCCGCTGAAAATCAGCTCGAGGCGGTCAGCTTCGGCATGGAGCGCCCCGCGGCCACCGGCCACGATGAGGCGGCATGGGCGATGAATCGCCGCGTCGAACTCAACGCGAAGTGATCATGGCCGTCACCAGGCAGGCAAATTCCCGGCCATGGGTGTTGGCTGCGGCCCGGCGCACTTCGGTGGCTGCCTTGCTGGCATGCGTCTGGCTGGCGCCGGCCCATGCCGGCCTCTTCGACGACGAAGAGGCACGCAAGGCCATTCTCGACTTGCGACAGCGCGTTGATCAGACCAACGAGCAAAGCCGCTCGCGCGACGCCGAGCTGACGACTCAGATGTCGACGCAGATGACAGCGCTGACCGAGCAGATCTCGCAGCTGCGACGCAGCTTGCTCGACCTGAACAACGACCTCGAGCTGCTGCGCGGCGAGAACGCCAAGCTGCGCGGCCAGAACGAGCAGGTGACTCGCGATCTGGCCGAATTGCAGCGCGCGCAGAAGGACATCAAGCAAGGCGTCGATGAGCGCATCCGCCAGATGGAACCGCAGAAGGTGACTGTCGACGGGGTCGAGTTCAAGGTCGACCCGGATGAGAAGCGCCTGTACGACGCCGCAATGGCGCAGATCCGCGCCAGCGATTTCGCCGCGGCTACCACCTCGCTGACGGCTTTCCAGCAACGCTACCCGACCAGCGGCTACAACGAATCGGTGCTGTACTGGCTTGGCAATGCGCAATATGCGCGGCGCGATTGCAAATCGGCCATGACGACCTTCAACCGGCTGGTCGTCGGCACGCCGACCCACCAACGCGCGCCCGAGGCGATGTTGTCGATCGCCAACTGCCAGAGCGAACTGAAAGACGCCAAGTCGGCCAGGAAGACGCTCGAGGATCTGGTCAAGGCGTACCCCGGTTCAGAGGCTGCGGTGGCTGCAAAGGAACGCCTGGTGGCGATGAAATAAGCAGCGCTTGAGCCCCGCTGTGTCTTGCTGGACCGGGGCTGCCGGTGTGCTGTTTGCGTCGATTTCGTCGGCTGCCGTTGCGCAGGCTACCGACCTGCCAGCGGCCAGGCTGGCGCCGGTGGTCGTTACCGCGACCCGTACCGAGGCGCTGGCCTTCGATTTGCCCGCATCGATCAGCCGGATCGACGGCACCGAGGTGCGCGACGCGAATCCCCAGTTCGACATCTCGGAAAGCCTGGCCGGCGTGCCGGGGCTGCTGGTGCGCGATCGCCAGAACCATGCGCAAGATGTCCAGCTGTCGGTGCGCGGCTTTGGCGCCCGCTCGACGTTCGGCATTCGCGGCGTGCGGCTGTATGTCGATGGCATTCCCGCCACGCTGCCTGATGGACAGGGACAGATCTCGCATGTCGAGCTCGGTTCGGTCGGCCGCATCGAGGTGCTGAGAGGGCCGTTTTCGGCGCTCTACGGCAATTCAGCCGGTGGTGTGGTGCAGGTCTTCACGGTTGATCCGGCCGGGCCACCGAGTTATCGATTCGATGTTTCGGCCGGCAGCGATGGCGGCTTGCGCGTCGGCGCGCAGGCGCAGGGCGAGACGACTGGCGGCATCGGCTATGTTGTCGGCGCCAGCCGTTTTACGACCGATGGCTACCGCGATCACAGCGCCACCGAGCGCACGCTCGGCAACGCCAAACTGGTATGGAAACCCGACGCCGACAACCAGTTGACGCTGGTTGTCAACAACCTGGCACTGCCGCAAGCCCAAGATCCGCTGGGCCTGAGCCGCGCGGCGTTCGAGTCGGCACCGCGCTCGGCGGAGCAGGCCGCGCTCGACTACGACACCCGCAAGCAGATCAACCAGACACAGCTGGGATTGACCTATCAGCGGCGCATCGATGCGTCGAATTCGCTGCAGGTGATGGTGTACGGCGGGCATCGCGGCCTCGAGCAGTACCAGTCGATTCCGAAAGCCGCCCAAGGTGGCCCGCTGAGCCCGGGTGGGATGATCGAACTGGATCGCGACTACCGTGGCATCGATCTGCGCTGGTCGGCCAGCACCCGGCTGGCGGATCGGCCCTTGAACCTCGTCGCCGGCGTCTCGTTCGACAGCCTGGCGGAGCGCCGCCGCGGCTTCCAGAATTTCATCGGCAGCACACTCGGCGTGCGCGGCGCCCTGCGCCGGGACGAAAACAACGGTGCGAGCAGCTTCGATCAGTATCTGCAGGCCACGTCGCAGTTGTCACCGGGCTGGGCGCTGACTGCCGGTGTGCGGCACAGCCGCATCCGCTTCGATACCCGAGATGCCTATGTTGTCGGCAGCAATCCCGACGACAGTGGCCGCGCCGCGTACCAAGCGACCTTGCCGGTGCTGGGTGTCGTGCATTCGCTGAGCAGCGATGTCAACGTCTATGTCACGGCGGGGCGCGGCTTCGAGACCCCGACCCTCAACGAACTGGCTTATCGCGGCGACGGCCGCAGCGGTTTCAACCTGGGCCTGCAGGCGGCGCGTAGCAGCAGCATCGAAGCCGGCCTCAAATCGCGATCGCCGGCCTGGGGCGACTTCGAGCTGGCGGCTTTTCGCACCGGCACCGACAACGAGATCGTGACGCAAACCAATCTCGGCGGCCGCTCGACATTCCAGAATGCGGGCTCGACGCGGCGCACTGGCCTCGAAGCGAGTTGGGTCCGCCGCTATGCCGGTGACCTGCAGGCCCGCGTCGCTGCCACGCTGATCGAGGCCCGCTTCGTCGATGGTTTTCTGACCTGCACCGCGGCGCCGTGTGCCAACCCCAACCTGGCCATCGCCGCCGGCAACCGGATTCCGGGGGT
>JBDTQC010000342.1:0-4460 GCA_039932405.1 Ideonella sp. | reverse complement strand
CGCCAGCGTCACGTTGTCGCCACGCAGCGCAGAGACCGGAATCACGCCGGCCACCACGATACCGGCCTGCTCGGCAAACGCGAGCAGGGCGGCGCGGGTTCGCTGATAGGCAAAGCCGGGATCGGCGACCGCGTCGAGCTTGTTGACCGCAAAAACGATGTTCGGCACGCGCAGAAGGTGCGCCAACAGTGCATGTCGGCGGGTCTGCGCAAGCAGGGTGATGATGTGGGCCGCAACGTCGATCTTGGTGATGTCGACCAGCACCACCGCGGCGTCGCTGCCAGCCGCCGCGGTGACCATGTTTCGGGTGTATTGCTCATGGCCGGGCGCGTCGGCGATGATGAATTTGCGGGTGCGGGTGGCGAAATAGCGGTAGGCGACATCGATCGTGATGCCTTGTTCGCGCTCGGCCTCGAGGCCGTCGGTCAGAAGCGACAAGTCGATCGGCGCGCCGGCTGCGCGTTTCTCCAGCATGTCGAGCTGATCGGCGAGGATCGCGCGGCTGTCGAACAGCAGCCGGCCGATCAGCGTGCTCTTGCCATCGTCGACGCTGCCGGCGGTCAGGAAACGCAGCGCGCGGTGGTCGGCGTTGCGGGCGGTCACCGGTGGCTGCGGCGCCCGCAGACGCGCCACCACCGAGTCCGCTTCGGCGCGTGCGGCGTCACCGCCTTCGGTCGGGTCCGCCCCGACGACGAGGCCGGCAAAGTCTTCTGCGGATTCAGTGATCATGCTGTCGCTCATCAGAAATAGCCTTCCTTCTTGCGGCGCTCCATCGAGGCGTCCGAGGTGCGGTCG
Source organism: Ideonella sp. (assembly GCA_039932405.1). Taxonomy (GTDB): domain Bacteria; phylum Pseudomonadota; class Gammaproteobacteria; order Burkholderiales; family Burkholderiaceae_C; genus Ideonella_A. The sequence continues at coordinate 3,665 of JBDTQC010000342.1, read as the reverse complement.
TCGAGGCGGGTGGCGCCGCGCTCGCTGACGGTTGCTTTCAGGGTTTCGGCGACGATCTCGACGGCATTCGCGGCCGAGCTCTCGACCGGGCAGGTGCACGTCATGTCGCCGACGGTGCGAAAGCGGACTTCGGCGATTTCCACCTTTTCTCCAGTCTCGGCCGGCGTGACCTCGGTCAACGGAACCAGCAGGCCCTTGCGTCGCATCACCTGGCGCTGGTGGTTGAAATACAGGCTCGGCAGCGGGATGTTCTCGCGTGCGATGTAGAGCCAGACATCGAGCTCGGTCCAGTTGCTGATCGGAAAAGCGCGCAGGTGTTCACCGGGACGGATGCGGGTGTTGAACAGAGTCCACAGTTCGGGCCGCTGTTCCTTTGGTTGCCATTGTCCGAAGCTGTCGCGGTGGCTGAAGATGCGCTCTTTGGCGCGTGCCTTCTCTTCGTCGCGCCGCGCGCCGCCGAGCAGCACGTCAAAGCGGTGTTCTTCGATCGCTTCGAGCAGCGCAACCGTCTGATGACCGTTGCGGGATTCGAGCGGATGCGACAGACGCACCGTGCCGCGCCGGATCGAATCCTCGAGATTGCCAACCAGCAGTCGCTCGTCCATCTCGGCGATGCGACGATCGCGAAACTCGATCACTTCCGGAAAGTTGTGGCCGGTGTCGACGTGCAGCAAAGGGAAGGGCAGTTTGCCGCGGTAGTTGCCGTCGGTTTGTCTGGTCTTGAATGCCTTTTCAGCGAGCCGCAGCACAACGCACGAATCCTTGCCGCCGGAAAACAGCAACGCCGGGCGCTCGAATGCGGCAACCGTTTCGCGCAGGATGAAGATCGCTTCTTCCTCCAGCCAATCGAGGTGTGTGTGGTCGAGTTCGGGCAGCAATTGCTCGACCGTCACTGGCGCATTCATCGATGTGCTCCGATGCTTGACGAGGTGGCAGCGGCTGGCTTGACGTGCAGACCACACTCCTTGGCACGTTCGTCCTCCCACCACCAACGGCCGGCTCGGAAGTCTTCGCCGACTGCGATTTCACGGGTGCACGGCGCGCAGCCGATGCTCGGCATGAAGCGATCGTGCAACGGGTTGTAGGGCACATCGTTGCTGGCGATGTAGTGCCAGACGTCGTTCCAGCTCCAGGCAGCGAGCGGACTGATCTTGCGCCGGCCATTGCCATCGTCTTCGCTGGTTGCGATCTCGACGCGGCTGGCCGACTGCTCACGGCGCAATCCGGTCACCCAGGCACTGCGGCCGGCCAGCAAACGTGCCAGTGGTTCGAGTTTGCGCATCGCGCAGCACGCCTTGCGCAGCTCGATGCTGTCGTACATCGCGCGCGCGCCGTGCTGGCGGACGAACTGGATCGTCGCCTCACGCAGCGGTTCGAATATTTGTACCGGCAGTCCGTAGCGATCTTCGAGCCGCTTGATCAGCTCGAGGGTCTGAATATGCAGCAGGCCGGTATCCAGCGTGGCGAGGTCGATCTCGAGGCCATGCCGCGCAATCAGATCGGTGATCACCATGTCTTCGGCGCCGAGGCTGGTCGACTGCACGATGGCGCCGGGAAAATCGGCGGCCGCCTGACGCAGCAGGTCGAGGCTCACCTGCAAGCGCTGCTCGAAGCCGGGCGTCTTGCGGGCATACAAGTCGTAGGCATTCATATCGAAGCTCCGCTCTCGATGAATGTCTTGCCGGTCAGTTGCCCGATTTCGTCGGGTGATCGCGCGAAGATCGGCTTGGGTTGCCGGGCGTCACCCTGGTAATGGGCCGTGAAACGCAGCAGCGCCTGCTCGGCATAGGCCCGGCTCTGGTCGCCGCGCAGCACCACGGCGTCGAATCCGCAACGCTGCAGCAGCGGCATCATGTCGACCAAGACCTCACCGGTGGCGCGAATTTCGCCGTTGAAACGATGCCGGGCGCGCAGCATGCGGGCCTGGCTGTACGCGCGGCCATCGGTCCACTTCGGAAAGTGCAGCGCGATCAGTTCGATCCGATCCAGATCGGCGCTCAGCTGCGACAACTCGACGTCGTTGGCCAGCTGCACGCCCACCGGCATGTCGAGCGGCCAGTGCGCGCGAGTGCTGTGCCATTGGGTCAGGCTGAGCAGGCTGTGCGGCGCCGGCGTCAACGTGACCATGGGGCCGTCTTCGCCGGTGACGGTGAACCAGCGATCGTGTTTCGGATTGATGAATTTCATGGCGTACTCATGGGTGGTACCGCGTCAGTGCGCTAGTGCGTCAGTGCGTCAAAGCCGTCGATCGACGCACCGCATTGGCGGCCGTCTTGAACGAATCGAGGCCGATGCGCTTGACGGTCTCGACGAAATGTTCGCCCGTGCTGCGCTGAGCGAGGTAGTTGTCGATCACTGCCTCAAGCACGTCAGGCACTTCTTCGGCGGCAAACGACGGCCCGATCACCTTGCCGGCAACAGCGGTTTGAGCTAGCGCGGAGCCGTCCGACCCACCGAGCGTGACCTGATACCACTCGCTGCCGTCCTTGTCGACACCGAGGATGCCGATGTGGCCGCTGTGGTGGTGGCCACAGGAGTTGATGCAGCCACTGATGTGCAGATCGATGTCACCGATGTCGGCCAGCAGGTCGATGTCGTCGAAACGCTCGTTGATTGCCGCAGCAATCGGAATTGACCGCGCATTCGCCAGTGCGCAGAAGTCTCCGCCAGGGCAGGCGATCATGTCGGTCAGCAGGCCGATGTTGGGGGTGGCGAAGCCGGCGTCGCGCGCAGCATTCCACAGACCGAACAGCTCGGCCTCTCGCACCCATGGCAACACCAGATTCTGGTCGTGGGAAACGCGCAGTTCGCCCTGACTGTAGCGATCGGCAATTGCAGCGGCCGCTTCCATCTGCCGATCGTCGACATCTCCCGGCGCGCTGCCCGATCGCTTTAGAGACAGCGTGACGGCGCGGTAGCCGCGCAGCTTGTGCGGATGGCTGTTGCGCTCGAGCCAACGTCTGAATCCTGCCGGCAAATCGGCGGGAGGCTGCCAGGTCGGAGCATCTGCCGGCAACGCCTGCACGTCGGCCGGAATCACGAACGACGCGGCAACGCGGTCGAACTCGGCTTGCGGAATCAGGTGAGCCGTGCCGTCCAGGTCATCCTTCTGGATGTGCTCGAACTCCTCGGCCACATCGTCGATGAAAGCCTGGCCTGCGGCCTTGACCAGGATCTTGATGCGCGCCTTGAACAGGTTGTCGCGGCGGCCGTAGCGGTTGTAGACACGCACGATCGCCTCGATGTACAGCAAAATTTGCTGCCAAGGCAGGAAGTCGCGGATCACAGTGCCGATCACCGGCGTGCGCCCCATTCCGCCGCCAACCAGCACCTTGAATCCGATCTCGCCGGCCGGATTCTTCAGCAGTTGCAGTCCGATGTCGTGCCACGCGATGGCGGCACGGTCTTCGCGCGCACCGGTCACGGCGATCTTGAACTTGCGTGGCAGGAAGGCAAACTCCGGGTGCAGCGTGCTCCATTGGCGCATGATTTCGCAGTAGGGCCGCGGGTCGATCGTTTCATCGGCGGCGATGCCGGCAAAACAGTCGCTGGTGATGTTGCGGATGCAGTTGCCGCTGGTCTGTATGCCGTGCATGTCGACCTCGGCCAGCGCGTCCATCGCGTCGGCGCTGCGCTCGATCGGAATCCAGTTGAACTGCAGGTTC